>JAXDHK010000050.1:0-12297 GCA_034664545.1 Solirubrobacteraceae bacterium | reverse complement strand
AACTAGATACGGGCGCACAGGCACCAAGAACGAACACAGCGTCAACGGGCGACGCCCCGATCATCCCCCATTTCATCCGCCCGCGGATGTCCGACAGGACAGGAAAACTAGATCCAAGTTCGTCGAGTTGACCTCAGGAGGCGAGCCGGTCGAGCACGAGCACGGCCCGGTGGACGAGCGGCGTCGCCCACGCCTCGCCGCGCTGGATTGCCAGGGCGAGAGCCAGGCCGACGAGCACGTCGATCAGGTAGTGCTCCCCGAGGTAGACGACGGAGAAGCTCGCCGCCGCCACGTAGGACCAGCCGACGGCGCCGTAGACCGGGCCGAGCTCGGCCAGGCCCATGGCGGTGATCGCCGCCGAGGCGATGTGGTCGGAGGGCATCGAGCCCCACGGGTTGCCCGCCGGCTCCCCCTCGGTCTGGCGGGGGCGGCCGGCCAGGGAGTTGAGGACGTGGCGGCGGACCCGCTCGACCTCTCCGCCCATCCGCCCGGCCTCCTCCGAGGCCCACCAGGGCGGCGCGGTCGGGAGGAGGTAGTAGAAGGGCGTCGTCAGGTGGTAGGCGGCCGCGAGGCGGCCGGCCGCCCGGGGGACGTATTCGTCGTGGCGCAGGAGCAGCCAGGCGAGCAGGGCGTGGGGAACGATCCACGAGCCGTAGACGACCAGCACCAGCCGGTCGAGCCCGGTGACCCGGGGCGGGTCGCGGAGGGCGCGCTGGAGGCGGACGGTGGGGGGGACACCGAACCCGAGCCAGGTGTCGACCCGCACGGGGTAGTCGATCCGCAGGCGCTTGCGTAACTTCTCCGGGCGCTCGTAGGGGAGCGTCCACGTCACGGTGAACGACCACATGTAGGCGGCCCCGACCGCCGCGTAGCGCCATTTGCGCCGGGGGGCGACCGCCGCTACGGCCACGGGGACGGCCGATACGAGGGCGAGCGTCACCAGCCGGGGGGCGCCCAGACGCTTGCGGGCGAGGACGAGTGCGATCACCGGGGCGAGCAGGCCGACGATCGCCCCCTGAGCCGGGGTCAGGGCGTGGCTCGGCCGGGCCCCGAGCCGACGGCGGCGTGCCCGCCGGGCGAGGCGGGTCCCGGGATGCGGGCGCCCGGGCCCGGCTCGTCGATGCTCCGCCGAGCGTCGGGACTGCCCCCAGGACGATCGGCCGGCGAGGGCCTTCTTCACGCCGGCTGCTGCTGCTTGAGCGTCTTCGACGAGTGCTTGTCGTGCTCGGTCGCGTGCTGGCGGGTCAGGTCGGTGTCGACCACCGCCCGGAACCGGTGGGCCAGGTCGGTCAGCTTGGCGTCGAGGGTCGGGTAGTCGAGGCCGGCGCGGACGTCCTGATCGGCCTCGTGGTGGAGCTGGTCGATCTGGTGGCGGGCCCCGGTCGAGAGCCTGACGGTACGTGCCACGCCGACAACATACTGGTAGGCGTAGGCGAAGGAGCCGCAGCCCGTGCACCTGAGGTTCACCGCGACCGCGAGGTTCTGGGGGGCCTGGTAGGTCGTCCCGTCGGGGATCAGGACGATCTGGAGCGCCGCGGCGATCGCCTGACACGGCGTGGTGCAGTCGTGGGCGGTGGCCTGGGCGATGTTGCTCGGGCTCCCGGCGTTCGCGCCCTGGCCGCGGACGGCGGTCAGACCCGAGAGGGCGACGGTCGTGCCGGCCTTGCTGTTGTCGGCGGTCACGTTCTGGTCGAGCGGTCCGGTCGGCGCGGGTGGGGCCGAGTCCTGGGCGAGGCCGATGGCGGTCGGCAGCGAGCCCGCGGCCATGAGGGCGAGGCAGACGGCGAGGCGTCGCACGGGGATACCTCCGTGGGTTGGTCGATGGGAAGGAGCGGGCGGAAGCCTCATGGCGCCGCCGTGGTGGTCGTCGTCGACGTGGGGGCGCTCGTCGCGGCCGGAGTCGTCGTGGTGGTCGTCGCCGGGGTCGTGTCGGTCGGCGCGGTCTGGGTCGTCGGCGTGGTGTCGGTCGTGGTCGTGTCGGATGGCGTGGTCGTCGTGGCCGGGGTCGACGAGTTCAGGCGGTCCTGCCCGGCGCTCCGGCGGTTGTGGGCCTGGCGCTGGCGCTCGGTCGGCGCGCCCCCGAGCTGGCGCTGGCGTTGCGGGGTCAGGGACGGACGCCCGGTCGGTAGGGCGGCGACCTCGTTGACGACGCCGGTCAGGGTCCCGCGCTCGCCCGGCTGGACGGGCCGGTACTCGCCGTTGGGCCAGAGGCTGAACGCCGCGACGGCGACGCCGACGGCGGTGACCAGGCCGAGCGCGACCTGACGCCCTGGCGCCCCGGACGCCCAGCGCCGGGCGCCGGAGGCCGAGCGCCCCGTCACCCGCACCACGGTGTAGCCGAGGCCGGCGGCCGGGAGGACGAGGAAGAGGAGCTGGACGGCGTCGAGCACTCCCGAGAGCGTCTGTCCGCGGTCGAACGCCGGGCCGACCGCCGCGTAGCGTAGGGCCGCCGAGTCGTAGCCGGTGGCGACCATCCGCGGGAGGTTGATCAGGAGGGCGAGGATGGTCACCAGGAAGAAGAGGACGACGAGGACGACGTAGCCGCTGACCACGATCCGGACCCATCCCTTGAGGGCGGTGACCCGCTCGTCGGCCGGGCGGCCGGGAACGAAGCTGGCGAGGACGGAGCGAATCCTCAGGAAGATGTCGGGCACCCCGGTCAGGTCGCTGAGGATGTAGTAGCCGTCGAGGCGCAGGAAGGGGAGCGACTGCTGGAGGATCGCGAAGTTCTGGAGGACGATCAGGAGGAGCAGAGGCTCGAAGCCGGTCGCGGCGTAGACGCCCCCGATCAGGAGCGCGAAGATCGCGTTGAAGTACATCCCGCCGATGTCGGCCCGGAGACGGCCCCACTTGCCCAGGCGATAGGCGTCGGTGATGTCGGTGTAGAACGCGGGCCAGACGATGTAGATCCCGACGCCCATCACCCCGGGCTCGGCGCCCCCGTAGCGGACGGCCGTGGCGTGCCCCATCTCGTGCCAGGCGGTGGCGAGGACGACGCCGCCGATGAGCATGAGCATGAGCAGGGGCTGGTAGAGGGTGTGGCGGAGGCTCTGGCTGACGCCGTGGACGAAGAAGAGCCAGCCGTCGAGGCCGAGCATGGCGAGCACCGCAACGACCATCACCGGGGGGAGGAAGAGGGGGCGAAAGATCGAGGTCAGTCCGCGGACCGCCCGGTCGGGGACGACGGCGGCTCGGAACTTGAGCGCGAGCAGGGGGTCGACCTTGCCGAGCTCGACGTCCTCGCCGTCGGCCGGAGCCACGACGCCCAGCGGACGGAGCTGCTCCTCGATCAGGAGCTGGACATCACCGGCCTGGACCCGCCGCTCGATCGCGTCGCTGAAGCCGTCGGCGATCTCCTCGTAGTCGCGCCGGCCGTCGATCTGCTCGGCGAGCATGAACAGCATCGGCGCCAGCTGAACCACCTGCCCGTCGGCCCGCCGGGCGATGAACGGGGCCTCCTTGAAGCCCGAGTCCTCGAACTCGCCGATCAGCTCGACGCCCTCGGCCAGGCGCGGGGGCGGCTGGGCGCCGGCCGAGCTCGGAGCCGACCTCCCGTTCGGGCTCGCCGGAGTCGCCCCACCGGTCCGACGGGAGGCCGCCTTGGCCTCAGGGCCGCCGGGCTCGGCCGGACTCGGGTCGGTGGTCGTGATGTCGTGCTCCTCGGTCGCCATGGGGGCCTCCGACAGGAGGAGGAGCGGCCGTGCCGCTCCTCGTGTCCTGCCGATCGTCGGTCCTGCCTACTAGTTGCCCTGGACGATCGGGGCGGTCTGGGTGGCGCTGGCGTAGGCGGTCGAGTTGTCCGAGAGGGCGTTGAGCGCCACCGCGGCGTTGATCGGGGCGGCGACGTTCGCGTTGATCAGGGACATCGCGGCGCGCTCGGGGAGCGCCTCGCCGGCGATCTGGTCGAGCTCCTCGCGGGAGAGGGACCGGTATTCCTGGGGTGTGCTGTCTGCCATGGCTGCTCCTTTGGTGACGGGGCGGGGGCTAGTTGCCCTGGTTGATGGCGCCGGTCTGGGCGGCGTCAGCGACCGCGGTCGCGTTGTCGGACAGGACGTTGGCGGCGACGGCGGCGTTGATCGGGATCGCGATGTTCGCGTTGATCAGCGACATCGCGGCCCGCTCGGGCAGCTGCTCCCCGGCCAGCTCGGTGATCTCCTCACGGCTGAGCGTCCGGTAGTCCTTCTGCTCGTCGGTCATCTGGGCTCCTTCGGTTCGGTTTGCGGCTGCTCCTCGGCCGCGGGCTTGCGACGGGAGCTCTGAACCACGGCCACGACGCGCTCCGCAGCGGCCGAGGTCGTCGCCCCGGGCCTCCCGCGGTTGACGGCGATGACCGCGTCGATCTCGGCGGCGACGTCGACGCCGTCGTGGTCGATGCGAATCTGCTTGTGCCACCGCATGCCTCAGGGGGTTCCCCAGCCGCCGCCGTCAAAACATCCATGCACCCGGGCTCCGGTCAGAGAGCCGCTTTTGCAGGAGAAACGAGCCGCCGGGCGTCATCATCGGCTTACGCACGACCAAACTCGATTGCCGGCGGGGGTCTCCGGGGTAGCCAGATGACGTGCCGGCCACACCTGCCACGATCGAGCAGCTCGCCCGGGACGTCGCGTTGAGCGCCGACGCCGAGAATGCGCTCCGGGCCCTCAGCGCCCTGCGGACCGAGCTCGACATGCTCGAGCCGGAGCTGGTCGGCCGGGCCCTCCAGTCCGGGGCGTCCTGGAGTCAGATCGCCCGAGCCCTCGGGGTGACCAAGCAGGCGGCGCACCGCAAGCACCGCCATCTCAGCGACTGGAATCCGGCGCGGCCCGGCGCCAGCGGTCCGAAGATGCTCGTGACCAGCGAGGCCCGCCGGGCCATCCAGCTCGCGCGCGAGGAGGCGCACGCCCTGGGGCAGGTCGCGGTCGGGACCGAGCACATCCTGCTCGGAATCCTCCGGTGCCGCCAGAGTCACGCCGTCGAGGCGCTCAACGCCCTCGGGGTCACGCTCGACGCCGCGCGGGAGTGCCTGCAGCCGACGATCGTCGGCATCCCGAGCGCCCCGAGCGCCCCGGGCGGACCGGAGGCGGCGCGGCCGAGTCGGCAGACGGGCATCACCCCGCAGGCCCGGCGGATCCTCGAAGGCTCGCTGCGGGAGGCGGTCAAGCGGGCCGAGGGCTACATCGGGGTCGAGCACCTCCTCCTCGCCCTGCTCGCCGACTCGCGCAACGGGGCAACCCAGACGCTCGAGGCCCTGCGCACGACGCCGAACCAGATCCGCCGGCAGCTCGAGCGTGAATGGGAGCGGGTGGCCATGGCGCCGCCGGCCACCGCCGGGCCGTCCGGCCCGCCGGCTCCGGAGGGCGTCACCTCACGGCGCTGACCGGCCACGAGCCGCGGGCTCGGGTCAGACTCCGAAGGGAAACGTGTCCGCCGTCCCGGGGGCGGGCGCCCACCGGTCGAGCGGCTCGAGGGCCGTGGTCTCGTCGATGTGGACGAGCGCGTCGAACTGACCCGCGGGATGGACGTTCGAGTAGTGGCTCCAGATCTCGGCCTCGGGGCGGTAGACGACGCCGATCATCCGCTCGAGGAGCTCGTCGGCGACGATGGCGCCCCCCCGGAGGTCGACCACCCCGGCGCGGACGCCGCGGTCGTGGAGGAGGCGCTCGAGCGACCCTTCGCGGCTGGGTTGGAGCTCCCACCGCTCGGCTGGGCCGCCCCATTCGCGGGCGGCGGTCACGGTGCCCGAGTTGGTCGTGAACCCGACCAGCCGGACGGCGTCGCCGTGGCGCTCGCGAGCGAGCTGCCCGAGGGTCCGCTCCCCCAGCACCCGACCCGCCTCGGTCGCCCGGGCGTCGCCGACGTGGGAGTTGTGCGCCCAGACGACGATCCCCGCCCCGCCGAGGTGGGCGGCGAGGGCGTCGAGCGTGTCGGCCATGTGGGTGTCCCGGAGGTTCCAGGCGGCGGGCCCGCCGCGGTGGATCGCCCGGTAGTAGCGCTCGGCGTCGGCCGCGAGCCTGGCGTTCTGCTCGGCCGCGAACCGGGCATCCTCGTCCTCCGCCCCCTCGAGGATCGCCCCCCGCCGGGAGATCTCGGCCAGCTGGGCGACGACCGCGTCCTCGCAGGGGTCCTGCTCACCGCTCGTCGCGGCCATCCCGTACTCGCGCTCGTCGAGGCCGCCGAAGCAGGCGTACCGGCGCCGGGCCCGGTCGGCGGCCGCCGGGTCGACGCCGTCGAGGTATTCGATCACGGCGGCCATCGACTCGAGCAGGCTGTAGAGGTCGAGACCGTAGAACCCGGCCCCCCGGCCGTGGTCGCGCAGCCAGTCGAGGAGCAGCGCGACCAGCCGGTTGCGCCACATCCAGAGGGGGAAGCGGACGAAGCCGCCGAGGGCCTCCTCGGCCGTCCGGTCGGGCCCCCGCCCCTGGACGTAGCGGTTGGCCCGGGCCGCGGCCGGCCAGTCGGCCTCGACGGCGACCCCGCGAAAGCCGTGGTCGGCGATCAGCCGGGCGGTGATCTCGGCCCGTACGACGTAGAACTCCTCGGTTCCGTGGGTCGCCTCCCCGAGCAGCACGAACCGGGCGTCGCCGACCAGCGCCGGGAGATCCTCGAGCGGGCGGGCGAGCGAGTCCGCTACGGCCGACCCCGCTCAGGCGACGCCGGACGGGGCGCGGGTCCGGCGGGCGGCTCTGACCCGATCGGTCCGGGCGAGCACGGCCTTGCGCATGCGCACGGTGGCCGGGGTGACCTCGGCGCACTCGTCGGGGCGGAGCAGCTCGAGCGTCTGGTCGAGCGAGAGCTGGCGGTGGGGGACGAGCCGGACGAGGACGTCGGCCGTGGAGGAGCGGATGTTGTTGAGGTGCTTCTCCTTGCAGGCGTTGACGTCGAGATCGTCGGACCGGGCGTTCTCACCGACGATCATCCCCTCGTAGACCTCCTGGCCGGGGGCGATGAAGAGCGTGCCCCGCTCCTGGAGGTTCATCAGGGCGAACTGGGCGGCGGTCCCCCGGCGGTCGGCGACCAGCGCCCCGGTCGGGCGCATCTTGAGCTCGCCGAACCAGGGCTCCCAGCCGTCGAAGACGTGGTGGAGGATCCCGGTGCCCCGGGTCTCGGTGAGGAACTCGGTGCGAAAGCCGATCAGGCCCCGGGCGGGGACGAGGTAGTCCATCCGCACCCAGCCCGTCCCGTGGTTGACCATCTGCTCGAGACGGGCCTTGCGGAGCGCCAGCAGCTGGGTGACGACCCCGACGTAGTCCTCGGGGACGTCGATCGCCAGGCGCTCGACCGGCTCGTGGAGCTTCCCGGCGATCTCGCGGGTGAGCACCTGAGGCTGGCCGACGGTCAGCTCGAAGCCCTCCCGGCGCATCAGCTCGACGAGGACGGCCAGCTGGAGCTCGCCCCGTCCCTGGACCTCCCAGGCGTCGGGCCGATCGGTGTCCCCGACTCGAAGCGACACGTTCCCCACCAGCTCCGCCTCGAGGCGGGCCTTGATCTGGCGGGCGGTCACCTTGGTCCCCTCGCGCCCGGCGAGGGGAGATGTGTTGATCCCGATGGTGACGGCCAGCGAGGGCTCGTCGACGGTGATCACCGGGAGCGGTTTCGGGTTCTCCGGATCGGCCAGGGTCTCGCCGATCGTGACGTCGGCGATCCCGGCGACGGCGATGATCTCCCCGGGCCCGGCCTCGAGGGCGTCGACCCGGTCGAGCGCGTCGGTCACGTAGAGCTCGGCGATCTGGGCCCGCTCGATCGTTCCCTCGGCTCGGCACCAGGCGATCTGCTGACCCTTGCGGATCACGCCGTGCCGGACCCGGCAGAGGGCGAGGCGCCCGACGTAGGGGGAGGCGTCGAGGTTGGTGACCAGGGCCTGGAGGGGGTGCTCGGGATCGTGGAGGGGGGCGGGTATCCGTTCGAGGAGGAGGTCCATCAGCGGGGCGAGGTCGGTGCCCTCGACGCCCTCCTCGAGTGAGGCCCAGCCGGCCCGGGCGGTGGTGTAGACGATCGGGAACTCGATCTGCTCCTCGTCGGCGTCGAGGTCGAGGAAGAGCTCGTAGACCTCGTCGACCACCTCGGCGATCCGGGCGTCGGGCCGATCGACCTTGTTGACCACGAGAATCACCGGGAGCCGGGACTCGAGCGCCTTGCGCAGGACGAACCGCGTCTGGGGGAGGGGCCCCTCGCTGGCGTCGACGAGGAGGAGGACCCCGTCGACCATGGTCAGACCCCGCTCGACCTCGCCGCCGAAGTCGGCGTGACCCGGGGTGTCGATGATGTTGAGCTTGACGTCCCGGTAGCGGACCGAGGTGTTCTTGGCGAGGATCGTGATCCCCTTCTCCCGCTCGAGATCGGTCGAGTCCATGACCCGCTCGGCGACGTCCTGGTTGGCGCGAAACGCCCCGGACTGCCAGAGCATGGCATCGACCAGGGTCGTCTTGCCGTGGTCGACGTGGGCCACGATGGCCACGTTGCGGATGTCGTCGCGAGAGATGAGCACCCCACTGAGGCTAGTGGTCGAGGCCCGAGGGGACCGATCCGACGCCGGGCGACGGGCTGGAGCCCCGGGGCTGCCCCCCGACCCGCGCCCGGGTCGCCAGCCCCGGACGCGCCCGGTCGGCGCGCCCGGGGCATCGACTCAGCCGAGTCCGTTGGCGGCCAGGAACTTCTGGGCGACGCTGACCGGCGACTGCTTGTCGAGGCTGACCGCGGCGTTCATGCTCTGCATCGCCGGGGTCGTGAGCTTGGCGCTGACCGCATCGAGCACCTGCTCGAAGCCCGGGCCCTCCGCGGTCAGGATCTTCTGGCTGACCACCGGCGCCACGTTCTGATAGCCGAAGACGAACTTCGGGTCGCTCAGCACCGTGTACTTCCCGCCGATGAGCTGCGGATCGGTGGTGAACACGTCGGCCGCGTCGGCCCGGTGGGTGTCGAGCGCGGTATAGGTCAGGCCGATGCTCAGCGGCTTGAACGTCGGGTTCAGCCCGTATATCTGCTTGAGGCCGACCAGGCCCTCGGCGCGGGTCGCGAACTCCGGGGCCGCGATCAGCCGGACGCTCTTCCCGAGCGGCTTGAGGTCGGCGATGGAGGCGAGCGAGTGCGCCTTGGCGTAGGCCGGGAGGACGGCCAGGGCGTCAGAGTCGAAGAACGGCGTCCGACCGAGCAGGGTGAACCCCCGTCCCTGCTCGAACGCCTTGGCCTGGGTGTAGGCGTCGGCCGCGCTCACCGGCTCCTTGGTCTGGTGGGCGACCACCGAGAGGATCGTCCCCGTGTACTCGGGATACATGTCGATCTGCCCGCTGGTCAGCGCCTTGTCGGTCAGCTCGGTCGAGCCGATGTTCTCCTTGAGGGTGACCTTGTAGCCCTTGGCCCGGAGCGCCTGGGCGTAGAGCTGGCCGAGGACGAACTCCTCGGGGAAGTTCTTGCTCCCGATCGTCACGCCCGGCTTGCTCGCCCCCGGCTGGGTGGTGACCGGCGCGGTCTTGACCGCCGTGCTCGACGTGCTCGAGCTGCTCCCGCACGCGCTGAGCGTGACCGCCGCCCCGAGCGTGACCAGCCCGGCGCCGAGGCGCCACCGTCTGTTGCGTCGCATGTGCATCCCCTCCTGGATTGTCCTTAAGGAAACGTCAAGGTCGGCGGTTCATTCGGCCACCGGCATGGCGAGGCCCGCCTGGGGCAAGCGCCGCTCCTCCAGGCGAAGTCCGCGCGGGGTGAGCCGGCGCTGGAGCAGGGCGAAGGCCGCATCGACGGTCAGCGCCAGCGCGGCCACGCAGATCGCCGCCCCCAGCACCCCCGGCAGGCGGTAGCTCGCCTGGTTGGCGATGATGTCCCCGAGCGTCCCGCTGTACCCGGCGAGTGAGGTGATGGTCGCCGTGGCCACCACGAACACCGCGGCGATCCGGATTCCGGCGAAGGCGATCGGAAGAGCCAGGGGCAGCTCGACCGACCGGAGGATGTCCCGCTCGCGCATCCCCATCCCCCGTGCCGCGTCGACCACGTCGGGGTCGACCCCGGCCACCGCGACGTAGGCGGTGGTCAGCATCGGCGGCACGGCCAGGATGACCAGCGCGACCAGGACGTTCCAGAAGCCCAGGCCGATGAAGGCGACGCCGATGGCGATCACCGCGAGCTCGGGCAGCGCCCGGCCGATGTTGGCGATGTTGATCGCGACGAACGAGCCCCGGTGGAGGTGGCCGAGCCACACCCCGATCGGGAGGGCGATCAGGCAGGCGACGGCCATCGCCGCCCCCGAGACCTCGAGGTGCTTGAGGGTGAGGTGGACCAGCGTCGGGTCACCCGGCTGGTTGACGCCGTTGCGCCCGATGAACTTGAACGCCTCGACGAAGTCGTTCATCGCGCCCGGGCCCACGGCGTCAGGAGGCGCTGGAGCCCGACGAGGAGGACGTCGGTCACGATGGCCAGCATGATCGCCAGGCCACCCGCGGCGATCAGCTCGGTCTTGAAGACGTTCTCGCCGATCGCGTCGAAGATCGGCCGCCCGAGGCCCTGGCCGGAGACGAAGGCGGCGACCGTCCCCAGGCTGATCACGGTGACGGTGGCGATCCGCAGACCGGCCATGATCGCCGGCAGCGCCAGCGGCAGCTCGACCCGCCAGAGCGACTGGCGCCGGGTCATCCCCATGCCCCGGGCCGTGTCGCGCACCTCGGTCGGGACCTCGCGCAGGCCGGTGAGGATGTTGCGAAACAGGATCAGCAGGGTGTAGCTGACCAGGGCGACCTCGGCCGTGGTCAACGTCAGCCCGAAGAACGGGACGAGGATCTGGAACAGGGCGAGCGAGGGGATCGTGTAGAGGATCGCCGAGCCGACCCCGATCGGCCGCTCGAGCCAGCTCAGCCGGTAGGCGGCCAGGGCCAGCGTCATCGCGATCGCGAAGCCGATGCCGACGGCGATCAGGGTCAGGACGACGTGCTGGCCGAGGGCCGGCTCGAGCACTCCGCTCCAGTTGCGCCGGACCCAGTCGAAGCAGAACAGCCGGTTCTCGCGCACGCAGCTCCCCGCCCCCCCGCCGCCGCCCCCGAAGTTGGGGATGACGACGCTTCCGGCGGCGATCAGGGCTCGGCCCGCCGGGTCGGCCCGGGTTGGGTGTCGATGAGCACCCGTCCGACCAGCTCCATCGTGACCAGCCCGGCGACCCGGTCGCCGTCGACCACGGTCAGCGGGCCGCCACCGGCCCCGAGCATGGCCGAGAGGGCGTCGCGGAGGTTGGTCCCCAGGGCCACCCGGTGGCCGTTGGCCGGGGTCCCGTTGGGGGCGATCAGCTCGAGATCGGACAGCGTGGTCAGGGCGAGCCGCTTGAGCGCCCGGTCGGCCCCGACGAACTGGGCGACGAAGTCGTCGGCCGGGCGGGCGAGGATCTCGGCCGGGGTCGCGTACTGGGCCAGGCGGCCACCCTCCCGGAGGATCGCGATCCGGTCGCCCATCTTGATCGCCTCGTCGATGTCGTGGGTGACGAACACGATCGTCTTGCGCACCCGGGCCTGGAGGCGGAGGAACTCGTCCTGGAGGCGCTCGCGGCTGATCGGGTCGATCGCCCCGAACGGCTCGTCCATCAGCATCAGCGGCGGGTCGGCGGCGAGGGCCCGGGCCACGCCGACCCGCTGGCGCTGCCCCCCGGAGAGCTGGGCCGGGTACCGATCGCGCATCTCCTCGGGATCCATCCCGATCAGCCGCAGGAGCTCGTCGGTCCGGTCCGCCATCCGGGCCTTGTCCCAACCGAGGAGGCGCGGCACCGTCGCGATGTTCTCGCCGATCGTCAGGTGCGGGAAGAGGCCGATCTGCTGGATCACGTAGCCGATCTCCTTGCGCAGGTCGTCCGGGGGGCGCTCGAGCACGCTCCGCCCGCCGAGCAGGATGTCGCCCCCGGTCAGCGGGATCATCCGGTTGACCAGGCGCATCGCCGTCGTCTTCCCACACCCCGACGGGCCGACGAGGACGCAGACCTCGCCGGCCGGAACCGCGAGCGAGAGATCGTCGATGGCCGGAGCCCGCTGGCCCGCATACCGCTTGGTGACCCCGCGGAACTCAAGCGTCGCGGCCTGCGCGGTCGCGTTCGACCCCTCGTTATGGGCGGTGTCTGCGTTGTCCAAGGAGCGGGTCCTGGGGGAGACCCCGAAGCCTATAGCGTCGCCGGGTCGCCGTTCTGCTTGAATCGGTTGTCGATGGTCCGGCTGGGTACCCGACGCCTGTGGGCTCCACTCGCGCTCGGCGCGGGCGCCTCCCTCCTCGCGCCGGCGGCGGCCCTGGCCCGGGGCGGAGGCGGGAGCGCCGGCTTCGGCGGCGGTGGGGGGTTTCGCGGGGGCGGCGGCGGCGGCC
>JAXDHK010000049.1:0-3866 GCA_034664545.1 Solirubrobacteraceae bacterium | reverse complement strand
CCGTCCGATCGTAGAACTGGGTCGTCGGGTAGAAGGACCCGGCCCGGAGGGCGAACGCCGTGTGGGCTCCGGGATCCTGGTAGCTCGGGTAGGTGACCGGGAACCCGCGCAGGAAGGTCCTGGCGTTACCGGGGTTGTCGGCGGCGTCCAGGCCGAGGAAGGCGACGTGTCGACCGAGGGCGACGGCCGCCTGCTGGAAGATCGGGAACTCGGTCCGGCACGGCCCGCACCAGGAGCCCCAGACGTTGACGATCACCGGATAACCGCGGAGCGCTCCGAGGCGGGCCTTGACCTGGGCGGTCGTCGCGCTCAGCAGCTGGTTGGCCTGGCCGTGGAGGGCGGCGAGCGGGGGTGGGGACCCGGCGAACGCGGCCGCCACCTGCCGCGCGGTGGGGGCGGCGCTCCGCGGAGGAGCCCCGCAGCCGGCGAGCGCCACCCCGAGGAGGATGGCGGTTATCGCCCCCGGACCTCGGGAGCAGGCGAAGCTGGGTCGACGCATGTCTGCCGGGGGAGTTTGGCATCCGGCGATGTTGCGGTATCCTTAAGGAGTAACGCAAGCCGCCCTCCGGGGCGCTCGCGCTCCCAGCAAGCCGGTAATTCCCGAGTCGCGCAAGTCGTCGCCTGCGACTCCACCTCGTTCGAAGTCCAGAGCCTCCATGGCTGATCCCATCTCAGTGGCCGCTACGGCCCTTCCCAGTTCTGCCGATGTCGCGCGTGCGGAGGACTTCACGCGCGAGCGTTTCCTCCACGAGGGCGAGGATCCCGCGATCGCGCTCGCCCCCGGAACGCCGCGGCGTCGGGCGCTCGACGGGGCGCTCGCCGAGCTCGCCGAGGCCCGCACCCAGCCGACGCGCGCCTGGCGACAGGAGTTCTCGCTCCTGCTCGGACTCGAGCGGGTCCTCTCCGACGACGAGCCCAAGCTCGTCGACGGAACCGTCCTCTCGGCCCATCAGGTCGACGCCCTCTCCGGGACGCTGACCGCCCTGCTGGCCGAGGCCCAGCGCTCGAGTGCCAACGGCAACGGGAACGGGAAGGCCGCGGTCGACGTGCTCGCGGCGGCCTCGATCCTCGGCATCGAGGACGACGAGGACGACGGCCTCGACGACGCCGACGTGGTCGCCCCGGAGCCCGACGAGGACGACGAGGACGACGAGGACGAGGACGACGGCTTCGCCCCGTCGGCCGCCGGGGAGGACGAGGACGACGAGGACGAGGACGAGGACGACGACGTTGCCGCCGAGCTCGAGGCCGAGCTCGACCGGGCCGAGCTCGAGGCTCCGCCCGACGACTGGGACGACGAGGACGAGCAGAGCCAGGACGGCGACGAGCAGCTGCCCGAGCAGGAGGATGACCCGAACGCGGCCAAGCGCTTCTGGTTCGAGCACGCGACGGGCGCCGGGAAGACGGTGGCCGCGCTCGGCTTCGTCGAGGCGTCGCGGACCGGGGGCGTCCTGATCCTCACCCACCGGCGCAACCTGGTCGACCAGTTCCACGGCGAGCTCAAGGACCGGGGCTACAAGAATCGGATCTGCCCGGCCCTCCTGGGCGACGAGGATCGGGGAGACGGGCCGGTCACGGTCGAGACCTATCAGTGGTTCGTCCGGAACGCCGGCAACATCTCCGGGGCCTACACGATCGTGATCTGCGACGAGGCCCACACGGCCCTGGGCGAGAAGACGAGTGCGGCGATCCGCGCCTGGACCGGACCGATCTTCGTGGGCATGACGGCGACCGGAGCCCTGATCGCCCGTCACGTCACCGACCTCTTCCCGACCCAGACCTCCCGGTTCGATCTCGCCCAGGCCGCCCGCCGGGGGGTCATCTCCCCGCTGCGCTGCGTGCGCATCCCCCCGGGCCCGGGGGTCCGGACGATCGCCAAGGTCCCGCTCCGGCGCGGTGAGGTCGACACCGAGTTCGACCAGGAGATGCTGGCCGAGCTGCTCGACCAGACGCCGTTCAACGTGGCCATGGCCAGCCTCTACAAGGTCCGCTTCAACGGCGTGCCCGGGGTCGTCTACGCCGCCGGCGTCCGCCACGCCTTCAACCTGGCCGAGGCCTTCCGGGCCGAGGGGCTGAAGGCGATGGCCGTCTCCGGCGAGACCAAGAAGCGCGAGCTCGCCTCGATCCTGGCCCGGTACGAGCGCGGCGAGATCGACGTCCTGATCAACGCCCAGCTCCTCGCCGAGGGCTGGAACTCGCCCCGGGCCACCGTCTGCATCCACCTGGCTCCGACCGCCTCCAAGCGGATCTACCAGCAGCGCGTCGGGCGGGTCACCCGGCGCCATCCGGGCAAGGAGGCCGGCCTCGTCGTCGACTTCGTTCACCCGGCGACCAAGAACGACGATCCGGTCGTCACCCTGCACTCCCTGCTCGACCGCGACGTCTACCGCGGGGGCGCGATCGTCGTCGGGCCCGTCCGCCGCGGCCGCGGCCGCCGCGTCCGGGTCGAGCGGCGGGTCCTGCCGGTCTGCGCAGATCCCGACCGCCGGGCCGAGGTCTTCGAGCGCGAGCTCTGGCGGATCGCCGTCGAGCACCTCGACTACGGCGAGCAGCACGTCTGGGCCGCCCTCGCCGGCGCCCGCGTCCAGCCCCACGGCTGGCGCCGAGCCCGGGCGATGCTCCACTTCGACCGGACCGGCGAGCTCCGGCGGCGCTTCCTCTCGACCGCCGTTCAGCGCAACCAGAACCCCCAACTCCGCCTGAAGGCCCTCGCCGAGATCGCCGCCATCCGCGACGCCGAGGCGTTCGACACGGCGATCGACATGATCGGCGGGTGGACCCGGGAGGAGCGGCGCGAGGGATCGAAGATCATGCTCCAGGCGATGGTCGACAAGCGCATCGGCCGTCGGGACCAGGCCAACGCGTGGATCTGGCGGATGGCCGAGTACACCCGCGAGGTCCACGAGGAGTACGCGGTCCAGCGGTGGCCGGAGACCAAGCGCCTCCTCGGCCTCCTCGTCAACTCCTCGGGCGCCGCCCACGCCCGTAACGCCCGCCGCCTCGTCCAGGCCGCCCGCAAGCAGGACCGCCGCCTCGCCGCCGCCCTGCTCGCCTCTGCCGTCGCCCACAGTCCCGAGGCGGAGGAGGTCCTCCGCGGCGCGCGCACCCGGATGGCCCGCAAGCCCCCGGCCCTCGCCCGGGAGCTCCTGCGCAACTTCCCCAAGCGCCGCGGGCGCGGCAAGCGCCGCCGCCGCCGGGGCGCCGGCAACGAGGTCGAGGCGCCCGCGAATCCCACGAACGGAGCCGCGACGACGACGACGGCGACCCGGCCCGACGAGCCCCAGCCCGGCCAGCGCGAGGAACCCCGGCGCCCGCCGGTCGCCGCGGCCACCGTGACCGCGCCCCCCCGTAACGGCGGCTCGCCGACGCCCCCGCTCGCCCCGAACCCTTCACCCCCGGACGCCGGGGAGCCGGTGGTTGCCGCCATGGCCGGCGGCCACGGAGCCTCCG
The DNA here is from genome assembly GCA_034664545.1 of Solirubrobacteraceae bacterium. Classification (GTDB taxonomy): domain Bacteria; phylum Actinomycetota; class Thermoleophilia; order Solirubrobacterales; family Solirubrobacteraceae; genus Palsa-513. The sequence continues at coordinate 416 of JAXDHK010000049.1, read as the reverse complement.
CCGCCCCGCCGGCCGCTCCCGGCGCCGGCCGCAGGCCGTCCCGGCGACGGCGGGCCGCCGCCGCCCAGGCACCCGACGGACGCGCCCCCGCCGGCCACAACGGCGGCGACCCCGTCGACCCGGAATCGGCGAGTCAGGGCGCGACGCCCGGAGGCGACACTCCTCCCGAGCCGGCCCCCCGTCGGCGCACCCCGGCCGCGGCGGCCGCCGTCGAGGCCTCCGAGCCGACCACGGCCGCCAAGCCAACCCGCGTCCGCCGGGCCGCCGCGCCCCCGCAAGCCCGCGACGAGCCCGCCCAGAAGCCCACCCGGGCTCGCCGAGCCGCCGCGCCCGGCGCTCGGACCGACGAGCCCACCCCCGACGAGGAGCCGGTGCCCCGGCGCCGGGTCACCGTGTCGTCCGTGGGAGCCGACGAC
>JAXDHK010000048.1:0-2737 GCA_034664545.1 Solirubrobacteraceae bacterium | reverse complement strand
GAGGTCCTCGCCGCCGTCCCCAAGCAGCTCCTGATCGGGGGGGCTTGGCGCGATGCCACCGGCCGGGGGCGCTTCCCGGTGACCGACCCGGCGACCGGCGCCACCCTCTGCGAGGTCGCCGACGCCGGCGAGGACGACGCCCGGGCCGCGCTCGACGCGGCCTCCGCGGCCCAGGCCGGGTGGGCGGCGACGGCGCCCCGGGAGCGCAGCGACATCCTCCGGCGGGCGTTCGAGGCCGTGGCCGCCCGGACCGACGAGCTGGCCCTCCTGATGACGCTCGAGATGGGCAAGCCCGTCCGGGAGTCCCGGGCCGAGATCGCCTACGCCAACGACTTCGTCCGGTGGAACGCCGAGGAGGCCGTCCGGATCGACGGACGCTACGCGACGAGCCCGAACGGGGCCGGGCGCCTCCTGACCATTCGCCAGCCGGTCGGTCCGTGCCTGCTGATCACGCCCTGGAACTTCCCCCTGGCCATGGGGACCCGGAAGATCGCCCCGGCGATCGCCGCCGGTTGCACCATGGTGGTCAAGCCCGCCCGCCTGACCCCGCTCTCGATGCTCGCCTTCGCCGCGATCCTCGGCGAGGCCGGGCTCCCCGACGGGGTGCTCGGCGTCCTGACCACCAGCCGGTCGGCCGAGGTCACCGACCCCCTGTTCGACGACCCTCGCCTGCGCAAGCTGTCCTTCACCGGGTCGACCGAGGTCGGCCGGAAGCTGGCCGCCCGGGCCATGGATCAGGTCCTCCGGGTCTCGATGGAGCTCGGCGGGAACGCCCCGTTCCTCGTCTTCGAGGACGCCGACCTCGGGGCGGCGCTCGACGGGGCGATGACCGCCAAGATGCGCAACATGGGCGAGGCGTGCACGGCGGCCAACCGCTTCCACGTCCACTCCTCGCGGGTCGAGGAGTTCTCGGCCCGGCTGGCCGAGCGGATGGCCGGGTTGCGGATCGGCCGGGGCACCGAGGCCGACACCGACGTCGGCCCCCTGATCGACGAGGACCAGCGGGAGAAGGTGGTCGAGCTCGTCGACGACGCCGTCGCCCGGGGGGCCCGGGTCCTGACCGGAGGCGAGGCGGTCGACGGGCCCGGGCACTTCTACCGGCCGACCGTCCTCGTCGACGTCCCCGGGGACGCCCGTCTGTTGCGCGAGGAGGTCTTCGGACCGGTGGCTCCGATCGTCGGCTTCGACACCGAGGCCGAGGCGGTGGCCGCGGCCAACGCGACCGAGTACGGCCTCGTCGCCTACCTCTACACCCGTGACCTCACCCGGGCGCTCCGGGTTGCCGAGGGGCTCGAGACCGGGATGGTCGGCCTCAACCAGGGCCTGGTCTCGAACGCCGCCGCCCCGTTCGGCGGGGTCAAGCAGTCGGGCTTTGGCCGGGAGGGCGGGTACGAGGGGATCGGCGAGTACCTCGAGGTCAAGTACGTGGCCCTCGGGATGTAGGCCACCCCTATGGTGTCGGACGGTGCGGATCTCGGCGTCGTCTTCTCCCTCGGCGGACCCCCGGCTCGATCGCCGGCGGCGCGCCGGGGCCGCCGGCGTGGCCGCGGCCGTCGGGCTGGTCGTCGGGTTGGCCGGGGCCGGGCCGACCGGGGCGCTCGTGCGCAGCGAGACCCCCGCCGTCTGGCAGGTCGCCGGGGTCGGGCCGGGCCAGCGGTCGCTCGACATCATCTTCACTGTCGGGGGCTGCCTCGGCCCGGGGGCCCGGGCGACGGTGCGGGAGATACGTACGTCGGTGACGCTCACCGTCCGCGAGGACGCGCCGACGCGGGGTGGTCTAGGTCAGGCGTGCCCCCTCTTCGTCGGACAGGGCACGCTCCACGTGCCGCTCGCCGCCCGCTTGGCCGGCCGCCGCGTCCTCGGCCAGAGCCCGGTCGGATCGTTCATCCCCACCGGCCTGGTCGTGGTCGCCGGGAAGCTCCGCTACAAGGTCCCCCGACTGATCGGCTTCGCCCCGGGAGACGCGAGGCGCGCCCTCGCGTCCGACCCCTTCCACCCGGTCGTGACCCAGCGATCGGGCGGACGGGGCATGCTCCAGGTGATCGCCCAGGCCCCGGCCCCGGGGACCCCCCTCGGCGCCGGCGGGGTCGTTCGTCTGCGGATCGGGCGCCGCTGAGGAGTCGCTGGAGGCATGGCGAGGAGGCACCTCGCCGTGGTAGGCTCGAATTGCGCTCCGAACCTCGCTGGTCTCGGGGCGTGCCCTACGGAAGGGGACGCGGGCGCCCGTGACGCGGGCTCCAAGGCGGACTGCTTCTCGTTGTTTCTCAAGCCCACGAGGAGCCGTCCCGATGCCGTCCGCCAGCCCTTCCCCGAGCACGCGCCCCGCTCGACGCCCCCGGGAATCGGTTGCGCAAGCTGGCCCAGAGGCCGACGGCCTCCGCCCGGGCGATGCGGGGGTCAAGACGATGGAGAACGAGACGACCGAGCGGGTGGCCAACGCCGTCGTCACCATCGTCCCCTTCATCCTCCTGATCGTCGCCGGCTGGCTGGCCTGGGGCGGCCTCCTCCACTGGCAAGACCTCGTCGTCTTGGTGATCACCTACCTGTTGACCGGCTTGGGCGTGACCGTCGGCTATCACCGGCTCTTCACCCACCGGAGCTTCAAGACGGGCAAGGCGGTCCGGGTCCTGCTCGGGGTGCTCGGGTCGGCGGCGATCGAGGGGTCGGTCATCGAGTGGGTGGCCACCCACCGGATGCACCACCGCTTCTCCGACCGCGACGGGGATCCCCACAGCCC
>JAXDHK010000047.1:0-5771 GCA_034664545.1 Solirubrobacteraceae bacterium | reverse complement strand
GGGGTGCGGGCGACGGCGAGCGACAGGACCCGCCACTGGCCGCCGACCTTGACCAGCTCGATCGTCCCGTCGAGCGGTGCCTGGTTGGCGGCCCCGGCGTGGACGTCGGCGAGAGCGGTGGTCCCGTTGACCTTGACGCTCTTGACCGTCAGGGTTGGCGACTGAACGCTCCCGAGCCCTCGGGCCAGGGCCGACCGGCAGGGGAGCCTGATCTGGCGCATCTGGTCGAGGAGGTGGGGGGCGAGGATCCGCCGGCAGATCGTCGCGTAGTCCTTGCGGTCGCTGGCCGCCGTGTACTGGGCGAGGGTGGCCCGGACCTGCTTGGCGTCGCCGCTCTCGCCGCCCCCGCCGCTGAGGACCAGGTAGGCGACCACGGCCACCGCGGCGACGGCCAGGACGAGGAGGATTCTCCGCACGCCGGGAGGGTACCGGCGGCGTCAGACGAGCGTGACGGAATCTCCGCGGCGGACCCGACCGGGCTCGAGCACCTCGGCGTGGACCCCGAAGGCGAGCGGCTCGGTCGTTCCCGAGCCGGCCCGATAGGAGCGCAGGAGATCGAGCACCGGGAGGTCGACCGCCCCGGTGTCGGGGTCCCGGGTGGTCACCAGGCAGCGTCCGACGTGCCCCCGGACGCGGACGCGGACGAGGGCCTCGCCGATCCGCAGGCGCCGGTCGACCCAGCCATCCTCGGCGTGGGCCGTCGGGCCGTCGAGCTCGATCGACATCCGGAAGCGGCGGATGTCGAGCTCCCCGACCCCGGCGACCTCGGCCAGCCGGCGGACCGAGGCCCGCGAGACGAGTGTCACCCCCCCGGCCCGGCCCCGGTCGACGCCGAGCCGTCCGCCGGCGGGGGCGACGAGGCGCAGCGGCCGCCCGGCGTGGGCGGAGAGGGCGTCCGACCAGGGCCCGAGGACGAGCCGGGCGGGAGCCGGTCGCGAGAAGAAGCGCGTCGCCACGGACGGCCCGAGCTCGACCGGCCCGGTCGCCTCGGTCCCGTCGGGAAAGCGGAGGGTCAGGCGCCCGGTGGGCTCGTCGTAGGCGGGAATCACCTGGCTGAGGCAGCCGAGCTGCTTGCCGTTGACCATGCTCCCCCGGTCGTCGACCAGGTAGAACCGGCGGTTCCCGGCTACGCCGTCGGGGCCGAGCCGGAGCTCGGACGCCGCCAGGAGGCGCAGGCCCTTGACTGGGGTCGCGGCCAGGCCGGCGACGGTGATGGCGGGGACGTCCATCGGCCCGCGGACGTTAAGCCTTCCGTAACCGGGAGGTGGCGTGGGGGACGGCGGGGTGCCCGATCATGTCCGCAGATGCTCGCCCTCGTCCTCTTCGCCGTGGTGGCCGGCGCCGGCACGGCGCTGAGCCCGTGCGTCCTCCCGGTGCTCCCGGCGCTCCTCTCGGCCAGCGGGTCGGGGGGGCGCCGGCGCCCCCTGGGGATCGTCCTCGGCCTGACCGTGACCTTCACCGTGACGATCGTCGGCCTGGCCAAGGTCGCCGGGGGGGTCGGCCTGGGCTCCGACCCCCTGCGGGACGTCGCGGTGGTGGTGCTCCTGGTCTTCGGCGTGGCCATCGCCGTCCCGGCCCTCGGGGCCCGGCTCGAGCGCCCGCTGGCGGCGTTCTCCCGCCTGGGTCCGCGGACCCGGGGCGACGGCTTCGCCTCGGGTCTCCTGGTCGGGGGCGCCCTCGGCTTCGTCTACACCCCGTGCGCCGGGCCGATCCTGATCGCCGTGATCTCGGTCAGCGCGGCCTCGGGGCGGACCCTCGCCGTCGGCCTGGCCTACGCCGTCGGCTCGGCGATCGTCCTGCTCGCTCTGTCGCTCGGGGGCCGGCGGGTGATCGACCGGCTGCGGGCCGCCGGTCGGGGCAAGCGCCTCCAGCAGGCGCTCGGCGGGGTGATGGTCCTGACCGCGGTCGTGATCGCCACCCAGCTCGACGTGAAGCTCGACCAGCAGATCGCCAAGCACATCCCGAACGTGAGCCTGACCGCGGGGCTCGAGCGCAGCCACGCCGTGTCGACCCGTCTGACCGAGATCCGGGGAGCCCCGTCCCGCTTCGCCCGGGCCGCCGCCGCCGGCGGGCTCCCGGCGGCCGCGGCGTCGCTCCCGGCCCTCGGCCGGGCCCCGGACTTCCGGGGGACCCAGCGGTGGTTCAACACCCCGGGCGGCCGGCCGCTCTCGCTTGAGCGCCTGCGCGGCCGGGTCGTCCTCGTCGACTTCTGGACCTACACCTGCATCAACTGCCTGCGGACCCTCCCGTATCTCGAGGCCTGGGACGCGAAGTACCGGGCGGCCGGGCTGACCATCGTCGGGGTCCACACCCCGGAGTTCTCCTTCGAGCACGACGCCGGGAACGTGGCCGCGGCGGTCCGGTCCCTGGGCGTCGGGTACCCGGTCGCCCAGGACAACGACATGGCCACGTGGAACGCCTGGGGCAACCAGTACTGGCCGGCCGAGTTCCTCGTCGACGCGACCGGTGAGGTCCGGAGCGCCCACTTCGGGGAGGGCGACTACGCGAAGACCGAGGCCGACATCCGGGCCCTCCTGGCCTCAGCCGGCCGGCGGACCAGCGCCACCGACGTCCACCCGGCCGGGGCGATCACCCCCTCCCGGGAGGCGACGCCCGAGACCTACCTCGGCTCGGCCCGGGCCCAGGGCTGGGTCCCGTCGAACCCGACTCCGGGAACCCACGCCTACCCCGTCCAGGCCGGAGGGCTCCCGATCAACGCCTTCGCCTACGGCGGAGCCTGGACGATCGGACCCGAGGAGGCCGTGGCCGGGCCCGGGGCGAGGATCGACGCCGAGGTCGACGCCAAGGACGTCTATCTCGTCCTCAGCCCGCCGGCCGGCGGGGGAACCGGCCACGTCGAGGTCCTCCTCGACGGGCACCCGGCCCCGTCGGGCGCAGACGTCCGGGGCGGCTCGATCGCCGTCTCGCGTCAGCGCCTCTACACGCTGGCGGCGCTCGGGTCCGAGGCCCGCCTCCGGCTGACGCTCCGATTCTCGCCGGGCACGCGTGGGTTCTCGTTCACCTTCGGCTGAGTCCGGGCCGGGTCGGGGCGGGTCGCGGTTCAGGCGGGGCTGGGTCGTAGACTCCTGGTGATGCACGCCGACCCCCGCAGCTGGCTGCGTTGCTATCGGTGCTGGTCCCAGGATCTGGAGGTCCAGGTCCACTACGAGGGGATCCACAAGATCGACCCGGACACCGGGGAGCGGGCCGACGTGGTCGACGAGCTCCAGGAGGCGGTCGTCCAGTGCCTCGACTGCATGCACGACCAGCCCCACCTCGGGTTCCACGACGGCCGGGTCGAGCCGATCGAGGACCGGTGGGAGCGGATGGTGGCCGGAACGCCGTGGGTGGCCTCGTGCACGGTGACGGTCGACGCCGACGAGGTCGAGTCCTGCTCGGGGCCCGAGGCCGGGGACGCCCTCTCCTACGCGGCCTTCGGCGACCACGGGGTCCGGGAGTTCTTCACCCACGTGCGCTTCCACAAGCACGAGGACGAGAACCGGATCGTCGTGCACCTGCTCGTCGAGCTCTACGCCCGGTCCCTCGACGAGGCGACCGAGGTGCTCGAGGAGGCCGCCCGGGGGGCGCTGGCCATCACCTCGCTGGCCGAGGAGTCCCGGCCGCCGGCGGCGACGGCGGGCGCCGACCCGCACTAGCCGGACGGCGGCCCTATCATCGGACGACGGGCATCCAGTACGAAGGAGGATCGAATTGGCGTTTGAAGTCGGAGACCGAGTTCTCGCGGAGATCAGCGGTCGTCGGGCGCGGTCCCAGCTTGGCTCGATGCGTCCCCGCCGGGGCGGCGTGATCGAGGAGGTTCTGCGCGGGGACCCCAACCCCCGCTACCGGATCCGCTGGGATGCCGGCGGCGAGACCGTGTACTCGCCGGCCAACGGCGGGCTGCACCCCGATCCCAAGCAGGCCGCGGCCTAGCGACGCGCCGCGGGACCTCAGATCTCGATCTGGGAGCCCATCATGACCACCTGGTCGCCCGGGAGCGCGAAGTACTCGACGGCGCTGGCGGCGTTGCGGGAGATCGCGACGAAGAGCCGCTTGCGCCAGGCGGGCATGCCCGGGGCCGAGGTCCGGACGATCGTGACCTGAGAGACGAAGTAGGAGGCCCCGGCGATGTCGAGCTCGGACTCGATCCCCTGGGCGACGGCCAGACGGAGGGTGGCCGGGACGTCGGGCTCGTCCTGGAAGCCGAAGCGGGCCGTCAGGTGGGCGATCCCGTCGTCGCGGTAGCCGAGATCGTCGATCACGAGACGGTCGGCCGGGGCGACGTGGGGGATGCTGCGGGTCTGGACCGAGACGATCACCACGTTGTCGTGGAGGACGTGGTTGTGCTCGACGTTGGCCCGGAGGGCGAGCGGGGTGGTGTCGACCCGGGCGTTCAGGAAGACGGCGGTACCCGGGGGCCGGTAGACCGGTGGGTCCATGGCCCGGAGCTCCTCGACGTAGTCGCGGAGCAGCCCCTCCTGGGCGGTCCGGTTGGCGGTGACGATCTCGCGACCCTTCTGCCAGGTGGTGAGGATGGTGAACACGACGAGCGCCACCCCGAGCGGGAACCAGCCGCCGTGGAGGACCTTGCCGAGGTTGGCCGAGAGGAACGCGAGGTCGACGGTCAGGAACGCGGCCGCCCCGAGGGCGACCATCCAGGCCGGCTTGTGCCAGAGGGCGCGGACGACCACGAAGAAGAGGAGCGTGTCGATCGCGAGGGTCCCGGTCACCGCGACCCCGTAGGCCGAGGCGAGGTGGGCGGATGAGCCGAAACCGACGACGAGGACGACGACCCCGACGAAGAGGGCCCAGTTGATCGCCGGGGCGTACACCTGGCCGACCTCCTGGGCCGAGGTGTGGCGGATGGTCAGCCGGGGGAGGAAGCCGAGCTGGACGGCCTGGCGGGTCACCGAGAACGCCCCGGAGATGACGGCCTGGGAGGCGATGATCGTGGCCACCGTCGCCAGCAGCACCATCGGGATCCGGCCCCAGTGGGGGATCAGCAGGAAGAACGGATTGGACACCGCGCCCTTGGTGTGGAGGATGAGCGCCCCCTGGCCGAGGTAGTTGGCCGTGAGGGCGGGGAAGACGAAGAGGAACCAGGCCCGGCGGATCGGCGAGCGTCCGAAGTGCCCCATGTCGGCGTAGAGCGCCTCGGCTCCGGTCACGGCGAGGACGATCGAGGCGAGCGCGATGAACGCGACGTGGAAGTCGTCGAACAGGAAGGCCAGGCCGTAGGACGGGGAGAGCGCCTTGAGGATCGCGGGATGCTGGGCGATCTCGTGGATCCCGGCGATGGCCAGGAGGGCGAACCAGACCCCCATCACCGGGCCGAACAGGCGCCCGACGGCCCCGGTGCCGAACCGCTGGATGAGGAAGAGCATGCTGAGCACGACGAGGGTGATCGGGACGACCAGCTGGTCGAGACCCGGGGCGGCGACCTTGACGCCCTCGACCGCCGAGAGGACGGAGATGGCCGGGGTGATCATCCCGTCGCCGTAGAAGAGCGAGGCTCCGAAGATGCCGAGGGCGACGAGCGCGGCCTTGGCCATCCGACCTTTGAGCGCGACGGCCTGGACGAGGGCGATCAGCGCCATGATCCCGCCCTCGCCGTCGTTGTCGGCGCGCATGATGAAGGTCAGGTACTTGATCGAGACGATCGTCGTGACCGACCAGAAGATGAGGGAGATCACGCCGTAGACCCCGGCCGTGTTGACCGGGACGATCCCTCCGTCGGCCGAGAAGACCGCCTGGAGCGCGTAGAGGGGGCT
>JAXDHK010000046.1:0-3145 GCA_034664545.1 Solirubrobacteraceae bacterium | reverse complement strand
TCCGCGCCGACGGCCAGCGTCCGGCGGAGGATCTCGCGGGCGAGCGCCCGGCGGCCGGGGAGGCCCTTCGTGTCGGCGACGAAGCTCGCGTAGCCGAGCGGTGACGGCCGCCGTCCCCGTCCCCGCTCCCGGCGCCGGTACCAGTCCCAGTAGGCGAGGCCGAGGGCCATCGTCTTCGAGCGGAACCGTCCGGTCGCGGCCCGGTGGGCGAGCCGGGCGGCGAGCGAGCCCCGGGATCCGGCGAGGGCGGCGATCGCCGGCCGGGGGATCGCCACGCCGACCTCCCGGGCGAGCAGGCGGAGCGAGTCGAGCATCACCACCGTCACGTCGCGGTCACGCGCCTCCTCGACGAGGACCTCCCAGTCGACCCCCGACCGGATGATGAGCACGGCGTCGGCGATCCACCGGACCGGGGCGGGGTCGGCGGCCAGGCCGTGGACGCAGGTGTGGAGCAGCTGGTCGGCCGGCGAGGGCGCGAGGATCGAGGCTCCGGACAGGGTCGAGCGAACCGCCCGGTCCCAGACCCCCCGGTCGTCGTCCCCGTGGACCAGCAGGTGCCAGTGCAGGTCGAGCTCGATCCCGTCCTCCCGGCGCAGGGCGACGGCGTGGCGAACCCGGCGGGTGGTCGCGAGCGGTCCCGGCAAGACCGGGGCGAAGCCCTCGGCGCCGAGGACGGCCGCCGCCCGGTCGAGGTCGGCCGGCCCGACGAGGAGGTCGACGTCGTTCATCGGCCGGGCGCCCAGCCCGCCGGGATAGAGGGCCGCGACGGCGGCGCCCTTGAGCGCCATGACCCCGACGCCGGCGCCGGTGAGGGCCCGGACGGCGGACCCGGCGGCGTGGAGCAGCATCTGGTTGCGATACCAGGCGTGCCGGTAGACGCCCCGGAGGCGGATCATCGCCTCGCCGCCGATCCCGCAGGCCTCGAGGTTCCGGTAGAGCTGGGGCAGGAGCCGGTAGGAGGCGTCGTCGAGCTCCTCGATCCGGCCCCCCTCGGCCGCGAACTCCTCCCAGGCCCGACGGGCCGGGTCCCCCTCGCCGAGCGCCGCCCGCAGGAGCAGGGCCTGGCGGGTGTCCGGGTAGGCTCGGGCGGCGGCGGCGCGCGTCATGCGTACTCGGGCTCGGCCGGCTCGAGGCGCCCCGGGGCCTGCACCCCGACGATCCGCCCGTCGCGCAGGTGGACGATCCGGTCGGCCCGGGCGGCGACCCCCGGGTCGTGGGTGACGATGATCACGCTCGGCGCCCGGGGCAGCCCGGTGAGGTTGGCCATCAGCGCCCCGATCGCCGCGTCGTCCAGATGCGTCGTGGGCTCGTCGAGGACGAGGAGCGCCGGGTCACCGAGGAGCGCCCGCGCGATCGCGATCCGCTGACGCTGGCCGCCCGAGAGCCGCACGGCGTCGTCGCCCAACGCCGTCGCGTAGCCGGCCGGGAGGGCGCGGACGAAGGTGTCGGCCGTCGCCCGCTCGGCGGCCGTGCGGATGTCGGCCTCGGTGGCGTCCGGACGGCCGTAGGCGATGTTCTCGGCGACGGTGCCCCGAAAGAGCAGCGGGTCCTGGAGGACGACGCCGACCTGCCCGCGCAGGTGGCGCACGTCGAGCTCGTCGAGCGCCACCCCATCGGCCCGGACGCAGCCCCGGGTCGGCCGGTAGAGGCCGAGCATGACGTTGACCGCCGTCGTCTTGCCCGCCCCGTTCGGGCCGACGAGCACCACCCGCTCACCGGGCTCGATGACCAGGTCGACCTCGCGCAGCACGTCCTCGCCGGCGTAGCCGAACGTCACTCCGTCGAGCGCCCACCCCCCCCTCAGCTCGATCCGGCGCGTTCCGGTGTAGGGGTCCGGCTCGCTCGCGTCGAGGATGGTCTCGACGCGCTCGAGGGCGCCGAGACCGGCGAGCACGACCGGGACGCCGTCGAGGAGGATGGACAGCTGGCGGAGGATCAGCCCGACCACGGCGTAGAACGACAGGAGCTGGCCCGCGGTCATCGATCCCCGGGCCACCGCCACGCCTCCGACCACGAGCACGACCACGCCCGCCCCGGCCGCCACCGTCCCGTGGACGACGGTGTAGGCGCCCTGCGCCCGGACGAGCGAGGTCCCGGCCTCGGCGAGCTCGTCGAGGCCCCCGGCCCGCCGGCGAAGCTCCCAATCCTCGGCCCCCTCCGCCTTGGCGAGGGGCAGCGCCCGCAGGGCGCCGTGGGTATCGGCCGAGTAGGTGTCGAAGCTCCGGTGCCACGCCCCCACCCGGGTGCGGAACCGGGCGCCGAGCCACCGGCTGGCGAAGAGCATGACCGGGAGGACGGCGAGGAGGACGCCGAAGAGCAGGGGGCTGAGCGCCAGGGCCACGACGCACAGGGCGGCCACCACGACGGCCGCCGGACCCGACTGGGTCAACAGCTGGCTGATGGCCTGGTCGACCCGCTCGGTGTCCTGGACGACCACCCCGTGCACCCAGTCGCGCCCGTGGCGGTCGTGCCAGGCCGACGACAGGCCGTAGACCTGGCCGAGGAGCTGGCGGCGCAGAGCCCCGACGGCGAGCTTGGCACGGCGGACGAGGAGCCCCCGGGCGAGGAGGCTGATGGCGCCGGCGGCGACGTAGAGCCCGATCACGCCGACGCCGGCGAGGACGATGCCCGCCTCGTCCCGGCGGGGCACGGCGTCGTCGAAGACATGCTGGATGAGGAGCGCGATCGGGATCAGCAGCGCCGATTGGACGGCGGCCAGCGCGACCGCCACCCCCAGCAGGGGCCGGGCGTGGGCGAGGAGCGGCGCGACCCGCCGCCACAGCCGTCTCACGCCGACGCCTCGGACGCGCCCCGGCGGCGATCAAGCATCTCCTTGAGCAGGCGGGCGTAGTCGCCGCGGGCCTCGGGCCGGCCCCGCCCCATGTTGCCCCGATGCAGGCGCCGGTGGAGCACGACGTCCTCGACCTCCCGCTCCCGGAGGTCCAGCTCGGGAGCTCGGGCCGCCCAGGCGATGAACTCTCCGACCCGGAGGTGCGTCGGCATCGGGCCGAGGGCCGTGCAGGCCGCCCGCCGGATCAGGAGGCCCCCGCCGACCCGCCCGGGAACCGGCTCCGGCGGGCAGGCCAGACGGGCGGCCTCGGCGGGTCCGAGCTCGGGCGAGACGAAGCAGCGGACCCGGCCCCAG
>JAXDHK010000045.1:0-5413 GCA_034664545.1 Solirubrobacteraceae bacterium | reverse complement strand
TCGTGCGGACGCTCCGCCGGGGGATGGAGCTCGAGGCCCGGGCGGTGCCGGTGGCCAGCGCCGGCAACGGCCTCGGGCGGTTCGTGGCGCTGATCGGGGTCGGAGGCCGGCCGGCGACGGTCAGCGTTCGCGTATCGCACCTCCCCACGGCCCTCCAGGTGGGCGTCGACGCCCCGGCCCTGAGCCTGCCCGTGGTCCGGGCGACGGTGGCACCGGGCGAGCAGAGCGCCTCGGCCCGGCTCCTCCAGGAGGAGCTCTCCGGCCTCCACTACGCGGTCCCCCGGTCCGGGCGCTTCGACGACGCGACCGGACGGGCGGTCATGGCCTTCCGCAAGCTCACCGACCTCGCGCGCACCGAGCAGGCCAACCGGGTCGTCTTCGAGCGGCTGGCCTCCGGCGCCGGCGCCTTCCACGTCCGCGACCCCGGCCAGGGCGCGCACTTCGAGGGCGACCTGACCCACCAGGTGCTGGCCGAGGTCCTGCCCGGGGGACGGGTCCGCCGGATCTACGAGATGAGCTCGGGCAAGCCGTCGACGCCGACCGTGATCGGCAGGTTCAGCATCTACATGAAGACCCTCGGGACCAACGAGAAGGGCATGGTCGACGCCAACTACTTCGTCGGCGGCTACGCCATCCACGGCTACTTCGACGTCCCCCCCTACCCGGCCTCGCACGGCTGCCTGAGGATCCCCATCCCCGACGCCGCGGCCGTGTACGCCTGGGCGCGCTTCGGCTATCCGGTCGACGTCTACTACCGCAGCGGGGGCGGCAGCCGCCAGGTTCGGGGCAACGCCGGCCCCTGACGGCGCCGGGCCCGCGCTCGGGCCCGTCGACAAGCATCGATAATCGGCGCCAAGCTATTGATTTACGGCGTAGGCGTCGATATAGCTACGCAATGCTCTGGGTTCTCGCCATCGCCGTGGCCTGGTCCGTCTCCTGCCTCCTCGTGGTCGGAGTCTGCGCGGCCGCCCGTCGTGGCGACGATGCCATGCCCGGTGGCGCTCCCGAGGCGCCCCGTCCCGAGCGCGAGGCGCGCGGCGACCCCCGGCGTGGGGAGGCGGACGCCGGTGCTGGTGATGGGGTGCCCGCGCGTGGTACCCGGGTCGCCTCCGGGGCCGGCTCCCGTTCGCGCTGGTAGCCGGGCGTAGACGACCCGCACTTCCCGCGCGGCGCGAAGACTCAGCGCGCGCCGTCCAGCGTGACCGTGACCCGCGTTCCGGCCGCCGACACGCTCCCGGACCGCGGCTGCTGCGCGGCTACGCGGGCCGCCCCCCGGTGATGGGAGTTGGGCCGCCGGCGGACGTTCACCGCGCAGTGGGCGACGTGCAGGGCGCGCGTGGCCCGGGCCAGCGTCCGGCCCTTGAGCTGGGGCACGACGCAGCGCACCGCCGGCCGCGGTCGGGGCGCCGGGGTGGAGGCTGCCTCGAGCGAAGCGGCTTGGCCGGCGACCGGCGCCGTGACCTGTGGACCCGCTTGCGGAGCGATCGTGCCGGTCGGCGTCGGTGTCGGGGTCGGGGTCGGCGTCGGCGTCGGTGCGAGCGGGGTCACCACCGGGAGGCCGGTGCCGGTGATCGTGGTCTCGCTCGTGGCGAACCCCCCCGAGGACAGACCGTCGGCGCCCACCCCGACGGCGAACACCGTGGCCGCGGTCTGGAAGCCGGCGAGGTTCGGGTTGGAGTCCTGCGTCGGCGGGCGAAGGACGTCGACGGTGAAGTCGACGATGCAGACGCCGTCGGGACCGCCCACCGGTCCGAGGATCACCGGTGCGCCCGGGCTGATCAGGTACTTGCCCTCGACCGCGTCGAGGATCCCGATCGCGAACGTTCCGCCCGCGCATCCGGTCCCCGCCTCACCGACGCCGGTCGCGCTGAGCCGGAGCAGGCCGGGGTCGACCGCCGTCAACGGGCAGTCGCCCGTGCTGATCGCCTGGGTCCCGCAGGTCGCGACCAGGGTGATCGCGCTGACCGTGACGTTCTGGGCCATCTGCGCGCCGGTCGACCCGTTCGACAGGGTGATGGAAGCCGGGACGCCGGTCTGTCCCACGACCAGGGCGCCCGGAAGGCCCAGGACCGTCGTGAACGCCGAGCCGGCCCAGGCCGGCGACGCCCCGGCGACGAAGAAGGCGCACACCACGGCGCCCGCGAGCCCGGGGATGCCCCGAAGCCGGCCGTCGGCGACGGACGCCGACCGGCGCACGATGCGGCCGCGGTCGTCGAGCCTCCGCCGGGGCGCTCGGCGACGTCCGGGATCGGAGCCGACTGCTGAGCGTGCGGCGTGAGCGGTCATACGCGGACCTCAAGTCAATCGATGCGGCTCGGGCGGACTGCCTGGGCACTCGCCCGACGGCGCGGATCCCGTTTCCGGGCTTTAGCTATCGCAACCGGTATCGACAGATGTTCGACCGACCTGAAGCACCAAGGGCGGGCAATTGCCCGCAAAGTCCGAACAAACCGCTAGAAATGGGCCTCGGGACGGGAGCGGGCCGCGATGGGGTTGCGCCGGCGCCAGGCCAGACCCGCCGATCGGGCGAGGACTCCGAGGAGGAGGCCGTAGATCAGGAGGCCCCCGGCGAGCTCGACGCTCCGCTCGGCCCACGACCCGGCCGGGCCCGGGGCGAACGGGTGAATCGGGGCGACGAGGGCGCGATCGACGTCGTCGAGCGTCCCCCGGAAGCCCTGCTCGGCCCCGGCGCCCTGGATCGCCGGCCCGAGCACCTGGGCGCCCGAGGACCCGACCTCGGCCTGGGCCTGCTGGGAGGCGCCTCCGGCCTGGTCGACGGCGAACAGGGAGAAGCTCGCCAGGAGGACGAGGCTGGCCAGGACGGCGACGGTGCGAAGGGCGGCGGAGATCATCTGTCTCATGGCAACGGCACCGGACGCCGCCGGGGAAAGCCGGATCGGCGGATGTACGACCCCGGCCCGCCCGCGGGGGCCGGCCGGGGGCGCCGCTAGGATCCGCGGCCCGATGCCCTCCCCCGCCCTCGAGGACCGGCCGACGAGCGCCCGCGACCGGCTGATCGCCGAGCTTCGCGAGCACGCCCTCGTGATCGGCGAGGTCGTCCTGACCAGCGGACGCACCGCCTCCTACTACGTCGATGCCAAGCGGGCGATCCTCCGCCCGGCGGGCTTCGCCGCCCTCGGTGAGCTGGTCGCCGACCGGGCGGCCCAATGGCGGGCCAGCGCGATCGGCGGCCTGACCATGGGGGCCGATCCGGTCGCCTGCGCCGCGCTCGCCGCCGGGGCGCCGTGCACCGCCTTCTTCATCCGCCAGGAGACCAAGGCCCACGGCTTGCAGCGCCGGATCGAGGGGCCGCCGCTCGCGGCCGAGGATCGCTGCCTCGTGGTCGAGGACGTGGTCACGACCGGCGGCTCGACCCTCGTCGCCATCGAGGCCCTCCGGGCGGCCGGTCACGAGATCTGCGGCGTGGTCAGCGTCCTCGACCGGTTGGTCGGGGGGGGCCCGGCGATCGAGGCGGCGGCGGGGGCCCCGTACGTCGCTCTGACCACGATCGACGACGTCTATCCCGAGCGCCCCGAGTAGCCCCGCCCCGGCTGGACGCCCCCGCCAGGAATCGAACCTGGATCTGCCGCTTAGGAGGCGGCCGTCTTATCCGTTGGACTACGAGGGCAGCGGCGTCATTCTGACCGACGCTTGACGCTCCGGTGGCTGGAGGGCGCAAGATGGCTCCGTGACCCTCGCTGCACGAAGCACTCGGGGGGAGCGGCCCGGCCGGGGGGCCGATTCAGGCGAGCGTGCGTCCGGCGAGCCCGGCGTGGGCGGCGATCCGCTCGACGAAGCCCCCGAAGTCGGCGGTGGCCAGCTGCTGGGGGCCGTCGCAGTGGGCCTGGGTCGGGTCGTCGTGGACCTCGACGAGGAGCCCGTCGGCCCCGACGGCGGCCGCGGCGGCGGCGAGGGGGCCGACCAGCCGGCGGTCGCCGGACGCGTGGGAGGGATCGACGATCACCGGCAGGTGGGTCCGCTGGCGGAGCGCCGGGATGGCCGACAGGTCGAGCGTGAAGCGGGTTGCCGTCTCGAAGGTCCGGATCCCGCGCTCGCAGAGGATCACCTGCTCGGTCCCCCGCAGGAGGTAGTCGGCGGCCTGGAGGAGCTCGTCGATCGTGGCCGAGAGGCCGCGCTTGAGCACCACGGGCATCCCCATCTGGCCGATCTCCCGCAGGAGCGTGTAGTTCTGCATGTTCCGGGCGCCGATCTGGATCACGTCGACGTGGTCGCGGAAGAGGTCGGCCTGGGTGATGTCGAGGAGCTCGGAGACGATCGGGAGGCCGGTCATGTCCCGCGCCTCGGAGAGGATCTCGAGCGCCTCGCGGCCGAGGCCCTGGAAGGCGAACGGCGAGGTCCGCGGCTTGAACGCCCCGCCCCGGAGCATCGATGCCCCGGCGGCGGCGACGCTCTCGGCGATGGCGAAGGTCTGCTCGCGCGATTCGACCGTGCAGGGTCCGGCGATCATGCAGAACGTGCTCGGGCCGATCTCGCGCCCGCCGATGTGGAGCGTCGTCGGCTCGTGCATCGTCGCCTCGATCGACGACAACTTGTACGGCCTGCTGATCCGCACGACCCGCTCGACCCCGGGGAGCTCGGCCAGCTCGGCGTCGAGCTCGTCGCGCCCGGCCGTATCGCCGAGGGCGGCGACGATCGTCTGGTGGACGCCGACCGTCGTCTGGGCGACCAGCCCGAGCCCGGCGATCCGCTCGGCCACCGCCGCGACGAGGAGGCTCCCGGCCCCCGGCTCCATGATCACGACCACGCCGGGAAAGGTATCGCCTCCCGGCGGCGGCGCCTCCCGCTCGATCAGCCGGCGGTCGGGCGCTGGGCGACGAGGCCGTCGACGCCCCGCGGCTGGCCGGACCGGACCGCCGTCTCCTCGCGGTAGCGGCGGACGAGGAGCTCCGGGAAGGCCCGGACCAGCTCGTTGGGGCCGAGCAGGAAGCGTGCGTCGAAGCGGTGGCCGAGCTCCCGGGCGTGGGCTTCGGTGAACGTCTCGAACACAAGCAGCCCACCCGGGCGGAGCGCCCGGGTGAGCGCGGGGAACAGCTCCCGGCGCAGGAAGTTGAGGTTCACGACCACGTCGTACTCCCCCGCCCCGAGGAACCCGCCCCCCGCCGCCGCCGCCGTCGTCTCGAGGTCGAGGACCCGCGCCGCGACGGCCAGGCCCCGGGCGCGCGCGGCGCTCCGGAGGGCATCGACCGCGACGTCGGAGACGTCGACCGCGTCGACGCAGAAGCCGAGCTCGGCCAGGTAGCGGCTGTTGCGCCCGTCGCCGCAGGCCACGTCGAGCGCCCGCCCTCCCGCGAGGAGGTCCCGGTTCTCGACCAGCCATTCGCCCGGCGACGCGGGGAAGGGCGCGAACCCGGGCTCGGCGTACCGGCGGTTCCACTTCTCGCGCGCCGTCGGG
>JAXDHK010000044.1:0-3399 GCA_034664545.1 Solirubrobacteraceae bacterium | reverse complement strand
CGGAGATCCAACGGTCGGGGAACGACCAGATCGACGTCAGCCTTCCGGGGGTCAAGGACGCCAACCGGGCGAAGTCGCAGGTCGGGACCGTCGCCCAGCTCCACTTCTACGACTGGGAGCCCAACGTCATCGGGCCGAGCGGGAAGCCCGAGCCGACGAGCACGGCGGTCACCGGCGGTCAGAGCCCGGGCGACTCGACCTACGGGATCCCGCTCTATCAGGCGGTGATCCGGGCGGCCAAGCGGCCGGCGATCATCCGGAACAACGACACGACGAGGGGCCCGGGGATCTACGGCGTCTGGTACCTGGTCAACGACAAGCAGGGGAAGGTGCTCGCCGGGCCGGAGGACTTGAAGGCGGGGCTGACCAGCGAGCGCCCGGCTCCGCCCGGGTCGCGGGCGGTCCACGTGCTTCCGGGGACGGTGATCGTCCAGGCCCAGGCGGCGAAGAACCAGTCGACGGCGACCCTCGACAGCTACTACGTCCTCAACGACGACCCGGCGCTGAGCGGGAAGGACATCAAGAACCCGCAGCAGTCCTTCGACAACGGGACGGCGGGGACGGGCCAGCCGATCGTGACCTTCGACTTCACGAACAGCGGGCGGAAGATCTTCCAGGAGGTGACCCGGACGATCGCCCACCGGGGGGCCAACGAGACGCTGCTCGGGCAGGCGAACCTCCAGCACTTCGCGATCGTGCTCGACAACCGGCTGATCTCGGTGCCGTCGATCGACTTCCAGCAGTACGCCAACGGGATCGACGCGAGCAACGGGTCGCAGATCACCGGGGGCTTCACCATCGACTCGGCTCAGAAGCTGGCCAACCTGCTGAAGACGGGGGCGCTCCCGATTCGCCTGAAGCTGATCTCCTCGCAGCAGGTCTCGGCCACCCTGGGCAAGCAGGCGCTCAGCCAGGGCCTGATCGCCGGCCTGGTCGGGTTCGCCGTGGTGGCGGTCTTCCTGCTCGCCTTCTACCGGGTGCTCGGGGTGATCGCGGTGACGGCGCTCCTGATCTACGCCCTGTACTTCTACGCCCTGATCAAACTGATCCCGATCACGCTGACCCTGCCGGGGATCGCCGGCCTGATCTTGACGATCGGCGTGGCCGCCGACGCGAACATCGTGCTGTTCGAGCGCGTCAAGGAGGAGTACCGGGCGGGCAGCTCGATCCAGCGGGCGATCGTGACCGGGTACAAGCGGGGGATCGCGGCGATCATCGACGCCAACGTCGTGATCTTCATGACGGCGTTCATCCTCTTCGTGCTGGCCACGGCCGGAGTCAAGGGCTTCGCCTTCACCCTGGGGATCGGGACGATCACCTCGCTGTTCACGGCGGTGGCGGCGACCCAGGCGATCCTGGGGTCGATGGGCCGGTCGCGCCTGATCTCGAGCGCATCGGCGCTCGGGGCACGGGATCGGGGCCGGCGGTGGCGGTTTGACTTCATGGGTGCGTCGCGGTGGTTCTTCTCGGTGTCCGGGGTGATCCTGCTGATCGGGGCGCTGGCGATCGGGGGCAAGGGCCTCAACTTCGGGATCGACTTCCAGTCGGGGACCCAGATCAAGACCGCCCTCGGGCGGGTGGCGAGCGAGAATCAGGTGCGAGATGTGATGCGCGCCCAGGGCGTGAACGACGCCCAGATCCAGAAGGTGTCCTCGAAGGCGCTGGGGGCCAACGGGTACCAGATCTCGACCAAGACGCTGCAGCCGGACGCGGTGACCCGGGTTCAGAGCGCGTTGGTGGCGAAGTTCGGGGGGACGCCGAACTTCTCGAGTCAGTCGATCGGACCGACGTTCGGCCAGACGGTGGCCAAGAGCGCGATCATCGCGATCATCGCGTCGCTGCTGGTGATCTCGGTCTACATCGCGCTGCGGTTCGAGTGGAAGTACGCCGTCCCGGTGCTGATCGCCCTGATGCACGACCTTCTGATCACCGCCGGGGTGTACTCGCTGACCGGGCGGGAGGTGACGACCTCGACGGTGGCGGCGCTGTTGACCATCCTGGGGTTCTCGCTCTACGACACGATCATCGTGTTCGACCGGGTGCGGGAGAACGTGCCGCGGATGCCGCGGGCGGCGTTCTCGCAGATCGTGAACCGATCGATGTCCGAGGTGCTGACCCGGTCGCTGGCCACGACGTTCTGCACCCTGCTGCCGGTGCTGAGCCTGCTCCTGTTCGGGGGGCAGACGCT
This sequence comes from Solirubrobacteraceae bacterium, assembly GCA_034664545.1. Taxonomy (GTDB): domain Bacteria; phylum Actinomycetota; class Thermoleophilia; order Solirubrobacterales; family Solirubrobacteraceae; genus Palsa-513. The sequence goes on along the minus strand of JAXDHK010000044.1, from coordinate 1,211 downwards.
CAAGGACTTCGCGTTCGCGCTGCTCGTCGGGGTCGCCTCGGGTGCGTACTCGTCGATCTTCATCGCCTCGCCGGTGCTGACCCACTGGAAGGAGCGCGAGCCGGTGTACGCGCGGCGGCGGGCCCGGATCGCCGCCGAGAACGGCGGCGTCGTCCCGCCCTACGCCCTGTCGGGGAGCGCCGCGATCGAAGTCGACCCGAACGCGGGGAGGAAGGCCGGGCGCAGCGGGCGCCTGACCACCCCCGACCTCCCCGAGCAGGGGATCTCGAAGACCGAATTCGACGAGCTCGTGGCCGACCTCGGGGTCGAGCCCGAGCCGGCCGTGCCCGGTCGCAAGGGCCGCGGGGGCCAGCGCACGGCCGCGGCCCCGCCGGCGCCCAGGCCGGCGGCGAAGCCCGCGGCCAAGCCGTCGGCCAAGCCGGCGGCTCGGGCCCCGAAGCCGGCGAAGGACCCGGCGGCCGACCTCGAGCCCGAGGACGTCGTCATGCCCGGGTCCCCGAAGCCGGCCAAGCCGCGCGGGGCGTCGAAGTCGAAGCCGCGCAACCGACGGCACGGCCGCTGATGGGACTCCTCGCCTGGGTGATGATGGGCCTCGCCATCTGGCACTTCGCGATCTGGCTCCCCGACCGGTTCTGGGGCGGGATCGTCGGCGCCTTCGTCGGGGCGATCCTCGGGGCCGTGATCGTCGGGCTCCTCCTCTATACCGGGATATCCGGGCACCTGCGCATCCCCGGCCGGACCGAGACCGACGTGGCCATCGCCCTCTACGCGATCCCCGGAGCGGTGATCGGCCTGGCCTGCGTCTACTTCGAGGGCATGCGCCGGGAGCGGCTCGCCGGGCCCTGACCTCGAGTTCAGCTGCGGGAGCCGAAGTCCTCGGTCACGGTGAGGCCGCGGACGCCGGGGGTGAAGCGGGACGGGGCGGCGGCGGCGAGGCCGATGCCGGTGTCGCGGAAGCCGGGATCGAGGATGTTCACGCGATGCTCGGGCGAGGCCAGCCAGGCGGCGACCATGGCACCGGGCGTACCGCTGCCCAGCGCGACCCAGGCGATGTTCTCGGCGAGCGCGAACCGTCGGCCGGGCTTGAGGTAGCCGGCGGCGGCGATCCGCTGGCCGAACGTGTCTCCGGCGGATCCGACGTGGTCGAAGCGGTGGGCGTGCGCCATGTCGTTGCTGTGGCGTTGCGCGGCCACGGCCAGGGATCCGGCAGG
>JAXDHK010000043.1:0-9659 GCA_034664545.1 Solirubrobacteraceae bacterium | reverse complement strand
GGGACCATCGCCACCGTCCGCCAGGCCTCGCTCTCGGGGATCGCCAACCGCTACGTCGACCTCCGCCTCCCCCCGGCCGGGACGCCGAACATCGCCGACGGCGGGCGGATCACCGAGGCCCAGACCAACAGCGCCGTCGACCTCGACCAGCTCTTCGACACCTTCGACCCGACCACCCGCCGGGACCTGAGCGGGGTGATCCGCGGCCTGGCGACGATCTACGGCGGCCAGAGCGCGGCCCTCTCCCGGGGCTACCTGTACCTCAGCCCGGCGCTCGCCGCCTCGAGCGACCTCTTCGCCGAGCTCGACCGGGACACCCCGCTCCTGACCCGGTTCGTCGCCGCCAGCTCGAAGCTGGTCACCGACCTCGCCGCCGAGCGCCAGCACCTGTCCGGGGCGGTCGACCACCTGGCGCGGGCGACCACGGCGATCGGCAGCCAGCGGGCCGCCCTGGCGGATGGGATCCACCAGCTTCCGGCGTTCCTGCGCCGGGCCGACACCACGTTCGTCAACCTCCGGGCCACGCTCGACGACCTCCGGCCCCTGGTCGAGGACGCCAAGCCCGTGGCGCGGAAGCTCCGCCCGTTCCTCCACGTCCTGCGCCCCCTGGCCCGGGACGCCCGCCCGACCCTGCGCATCCTCCAGCAGCTGATCGAGAACCCCAAGGCCCCGAACTCGGGCCTGCTCGCGCTCGTGCGGACCACCGTCCCCGTCCGGGCGGTCGCCGTCGGCCCGACCCAGGTCAACGGGGCGAGCCGGCCGGGGGCGCTCCCGGCCACGACCGACGCCCTCGCCACGGCGACGCCCGAGCTCGGCTTCGCCCGCCCCTACGCCCCCGAGCTGACCAGCTGGTTCAACAGCTTCGGCCACTCGGGCGTCTACGACGCCCTCGGCGGAGCGAGCCGGGTGGCGATCTTCGCCAACCCGTTCGCCCTGATCGACGGCCTCCTCACCCCGATCCCCCCGGCGCTCCGCCAAGCCGCCCTGGCCGGAACCCTGACCACCGGCCAGCGCGACCGGTGCCCGGGCTCGGCCGAACATCCGAGCGCCGACGGGTCGAACCCCTACCACCCCCCGGGATTCCCCTGCGACCCGACCCAGATCCCGCCCGGCCAATGAGGCGGGTCGCCGCCCTCGCCGCCGGCCTCCTCGGCCTGCTCGCGTTCGGGCTCTTCGCCCTCGGGGCCGACGGCGGGGTCACCACCGGGAACGGCGGCGGCGGGAACGGGGGGGCCGGGAGCAAGTACTGGGTCGAGCTCGACAACGCCTTCGGCCTCGTCCAGGGCGGCGACATGAAGGTCGCCGGGGTCCGGGCCGGGAAGGTCCTCGCCCTCGACCTCGACCGGAAGACCCTCCGGGCCCTCGTCGAGTTCGAGGTCACCGAGCACGGCTTCGGCTCGCTGCGGACCGACGTGACCTGCGAGACCAAGCCCCAGTCCCTGATCGGCGAGTACTTCCTCGACTGCAACCCCGGGACGGCGCCGACCCGCCTGCGGCCGGGGAGCGTGATCCCGGTGTCCCGGACGACGACGACGGTCGCCCCCGACCTCATCACCGACATCTTCCGCCTCCCCTACCGCCAGCGCCTGCGGATCATCGTCAACGAGCTCGGGGCCGGGGCCGCCGGGAACGCCGCCCACCTCCGGGCCGCCCTGCGCCGGGCGAGCCCGGCGCTCCGGGAGACCGACCAGGTCCTGGCCATCCTCGCCCGCCAGAACCGGACCCTGGCCGCCCTGGCCCGCGACGGCGACCGGGCGCTCGGGGCGCTGGCGGCCAACCGCCGGGACGTCGCCCGGTTCGTCGTCACCGCCGGGCGGACGGCCTCGGTCGCCGCGGCCCACCGGGCGGCCCTGGCCGAGACGATCCGCCGGCTCCCGGGCTTCCTCGCCCAGCTCGGGCCGGCAATGTCCGCCCTGGGCGACGTCGCCGGGAACGCCACCCCGGCCCTGCGCAACCTCGACGCCTCGGCGACCCAGCTGAAGACCCTCCTCGACCAGCTCGGCCCCTTCGCCACGGCGAGCCGGCCCGCCTTCCGTGCCCTGGGCCGAGCCTCGGTCACCGGACGGGAGGCGATCACGGCCGCCGCCCCGACCGTGCTCCAACTCAACCGGTTCGCCACGGGGACGCCCGAGCTGGCGAAGAACCTCGACATCGTCCTCCAGCACCTCGACGACCGGTCGTTCGCGGTCGAGAAGGACCCCCGAAGCCCGGGCGGACAGGGCTACACCGGCCTCGAGGCGCTCCTCAACTACGTCTTCTACCAGGCGACCTCGACCACCCTGTTCGACGCCAACAACCACCTCCTGAACGTCGACCTGTTCGCCAGCCTGACCTGCTCGCCCTACCCCGACCCGAAGGTCGTGGCCGCCGCGGCCAAGGACCCCGGGTCGAACCCGATCAGCAAGTGCCGGTCCTGGCTGGGGCCCTCCCAGCCGGGCATCACCACCCCCGATCCGACGGCCACCGACGCCGCGGCCCCCCGGTCGGGGGCGGGGAAGCCGACGGCGCCGACGGTCCCCCCGCCGCTCGCCCCGGCCCCGGGCGCGGGCGCCCCCGGTGGGGCCCCGGCTTCGGGCGAGGGCGCGGGCGCGGGCCCGACCGGGCCCGACTCGACCCGGGCCCCGGGGTCGGGCGCCCCGGCGGCGGGCGGCCTGCCGACGGTCCAGCAGCTGGTCGGGAACCTCCTGTCCGGCCTGCCGAAGCTCCCCGAGACGGTCGGCGGCCTCCTCGGGGCCCCGAAGACCGACCGGTCGGCCGAGCGCTCGGAGAAGGCGCTCCTCGACTACCTCCTCGCCCCATGAGCAGCCCCGGGGGACCGACGCCGGACGCGGGCGGCGGCCGGGCCCACCGGGAGCGGGGGCCGACCCCGTTCGCGGTCGGGATCGGGCTGATCGTCCTCGTCCTGGTCGGGGGCTACCTCGCCTTCACCAAGTCGATCCCCTTCCGCCACCACTTCACGATCCACGCGGCGTTCCGGAGCGCCAACAACATCAAGAAGAGCTCGCCGGTCCGGATCGCCGGGGTCAACGTCGGGACGGTCACCGGAGTCCACCACATCTCGGGCGGCGGGGAGGGGGCGATCGTCGACCTGCGGATCGACGGGTCGGGGGTCCCGGTCCACCGGGACGCGACGATCACGATCCGGCCGCGGATCTTCCTCGAGGGCAACTTCTTCGTCGACGTCCAACCGGGGTCCCCGTCGGCCCCGGCCCTCCACGACGGGGACACCGTCCCGGTCCAGCAGACGGCGGCCCCGGTCCAGCTCGACCAGGTTCTGGCCACCCTGGACACGAGCACCCGGGCCGACCTGAAGGTCCTGCTCCACGAGCTGAGCATCGGCCTGAGCGGCCGGGGGGGAGCCGGATTCAACCGGTCGATCCCGTTCTGGGCCCCGGCCTACAAGGGCACGGCGCTGGTCAGCGACGCCCTCCAGGGGACCACGCCCCACGATCTCTCCAGGCTGGTCGACGCCGGGGGGGCGGTGGCCGCGGCGGCCGACGCCGATCCCCGGGCCCTGCGCGGCCTGGTCGCCAACCTCGACCGGACGGCGGCTCCGCTGGCCCGGGAGGACCGGGCCCTGGCGGCGGCGACCGCCGAGCTCCCGCGGACGCTCCGGGCCGGGATCCCGGCCCTCGCCGCGCTCGAGGCGTCGTTCCCGTCGGTCCGCCGCCTCGTGGCCGAGCTCCGTCCGGCCGTCCGGTCGACCCTCCCGGTCCTCGTCGCCGGGATCCCGTTCGCCCGGCAGGTCCGCCGCCTGGTCTCGAAGTCCGAGCTCCGGGGGCTGGTCGGCGAGCTGCGCCCGGCGGTGGCCGGGCTGACCCGGCTGAACGTCGAGAGCGTCGGGCTCCTCGGACAGGTCCGGGCCGCCTCGTCGTGCCAGAACTCGGTGATCCTCCCGTGGTCGCAGCAGACGATCGACGACGCCCAGTTCCCGGCCGCGGGGCCGGTCTTTCAGGAGTTCCCGAAGAGCCTGGTCGGGCTGGGCGGCGACAGCCGGGAGGGGGACGCCAACGGGATCTGGTTCCGGGTGCTGGCCGGGGTCGGGAGCGTCGCCTTCCCGTCGAGCCCGGGCCAACTCACCCTGGCCAACCTCCCGATCGCCGGGGGCAACCCGGTCAAGCCGGCGGGGAAGCCGGTGCTCGACGCGACGACCCCGTGCGAGACCCAGGAGACCCCGAACCTCGGGTCGACCCCGGGTCTGGCCCCGGCCGGTCAGGTCAACACCGCGGCCCAGCCGCTGAACCCCGCCGGGCAGAAGCTCTACGCCCGGGCCGAGAAGCTGACCGCCCGGTACGCCGGCCAGCAGCTCGCCCGCCAGCATCTCGGGGGGGTCCTCCGGGTCTCGGCCCGCCCCCTCGACCCGGGCCTCGTCTCCCAGCTCGGGACGCTCGGGCGGATCCCGGGGGCGGGGCCGTGAGGCGGGGGATCGCCAAGCACGCCCGGGACTTCGCGGCGATCGTCGTCCTCGGGGTGATCGCCGTCGTCGTCGGGGTCTACATCCTCCACGCCGAGCGCCTGCGCTTCCCGGTCTTCGAGTCGACCCCGTTCACCCTGAAGGCGGAGTTCTCGACCGCCCAGGCGGTCACGCCCGGCCAGGGGCAGACGGTCCGGGTCTCGGGGGTCCGGATCGGCGACGTCTCGGGCGTCCGGCTCGACGGGGACCGGGCGGTCGTCTCGATGGCGGTCGACCCCCGGTTCAAGGGCCTCGTCCGGACCGACGCGACGGCGCTCCTGCGCCCGAAGACCGGGCTCAAGGACATGTTCGTCGAGATCGTCCCCGGGTCCCGGGGAGCCCGGGCCGCCCCGGCCGGGTTCACGATCCCCCTGGCCAACACCCTCCCCGACGTCAACCCCGACGAGATCCTGGCCGCCTTCGACCAGGACACCCGCGACTACCTCCAGCTCCTCGTCTCCGGGGCCGGGGAGGGGCTGCGGGGCGGGGGGCCCCGCCTCCAGGACGTCTTCGCCCGGTTCGCCCCGACCCACCGGGACCTGGCGGCGGTGACGACCGCGGTCGGGGCCCGCCACCGGAACCTCGCCCACCTGATCCACTCGATCTCGGTCCTCGACCAGGCGCTGGCCGCCCGGGGGCCGGAGATCCGGACGCTCGTACGGTCGTCGTCGACGGCGTTCGGGGCGATCGCCTCCGAGCAGGCCAACCTCGGGGAGGCCGTCCACCTCCTCCCGGGGGCGCTCCGCCAGACGACGGGGGCGCTCGGAAAGGTCCAGAGCTTCGCCGAGGTCCTCCACCCGACGGCGGTCGCGCTCGGGCCGGTGGCGACGTCGCTGACCCGGGCCAACGCCGCCGTGGCCCCGTTCCTCCGGGAGGCGACGCCGATCGTGGCCAACCAGATCCGCCCGTTCGTCCGGAGCGCCCGGCCGGTCGTCCGGGAGCTGACCCCGGCGGCCCGGTCGCTGGCGGCGGCGGCGCCCGACCTGACCGGGTCGTTCACGGTCCTCAACCACCTGTTCAACATGCTGGCCTACAACCCCTACCACGGGGACCGGTACGACGCCACCAAGAACGGGACCTACCTCTTCTGGCTGGCCTGGCTCGGGCACAACGGGGACGCCGTCTTCTCCTCGAGCGACGCCAACGGGCCCTTCCGGGCGCTGACCCAGACGACGACGTGCACGACGCTGAAGGCGCTGGTCAGCTCGGCCCCGATGCTGCCGTTCCTGGCCAACCTGGCCGGGGTGCTCTCGAACCCGGCGCTGTGCGGGTCATGACCCGCGGGCCCTCGGTCAGCCCGGGGCGGGGTGCCTGATGGCGCGGACGCGACCGACCCTCGGCCGGCTGCTGGTGATCGCCGGGTTCGCGCTCTCGTGCTTCGGCCTCCTGCTCTACCTCTGGGTCTCCTTCGGGGGCCCGATCCCGCTCAAGCCCAAGGGCTACCGGTTCCGCGCCGCCTTCCCCCGGGCGGTCCAGCTCTCCGACCAGGCCGACGTCCGGGTGGCGGGGATCAGCGTCGGCAAGGTCGTGTCGGAGGGCCTCGACCGCCGGGGCAACCGGACGGTGGCGACGATCGAGGTGGATTCGCGGTTCGCCCCGGTCCGGGTCGACGCCCGGGCGATCCTCCGCCAGAAGACCCTGCTCGGGGAGACCTACATCGAGCTGACTCCGGGAGCCCCGGGGAGCCCGAGCATCCCCGAGGGGGGGATGCTGGCCGACGCCCGGATCGGGCGGGCGGTGACGCTCGACCAGGTCGTCCAGGCCTTCGACCCGATCACCCGCCAGGCGTTCCGCAACTGGCAGCAGGACCTGGCCCGGGGGACGGCCGGGCGGGGCCAGAGCCTGAACGACGCCCTCGGGAACCTCCCGCGGTTCGTGGCCGGGGCCGGGGACGTCCTCGACGTCCTGAACGCCCAGTCGGGGGCGGTGAGGCGGCTGGTACGCAACACGGGCGTCGTGTTCGGGGCGGTCAGCCAGGACCGCCAGGCCCTCCACGACCTGATCGTCGGGGCCGACGAGACGTTCGGGGCGACGGCGTCCGAGCAGCGGGCCCTGGCCGAGACGGTCAGCATCCTCCCGACCTTCCTCGACGAGACCCGGGCGACGCTCGCGCGGCTGGAGACGTTCGCGGTGGAGACGCGCCCGCTGATCCGCGACCTGGGCCCGGCGGCCCGGGACCTGGCGCCGACCCTCCATGACGTCCGGGTGCTGGCGCCCGACCTCCGCCGGACCTTCCAGAAGCTCGACCCCCTGATCACGTCGGCCAAGACCGGGCTCCCGGCCCTCCGGGACATCGTCCGGGCGGTCACCCCGCTGCTCGGGAGCCTCGACCCGTTCCTCGAGCAGCTGAACCCGATCCTCCAGTGGCTGGAGTACAACCAGTACGCGGTCGGGGACTTCATCTCGACCGACGCCGGGACGCTGGCGGCGACGACGACCCCGTCGACCTCCCAGGAGGTCGGCCACTACCTGCGCCAGTACAGCCCGCTCGGGCCGGAGACCCTGGCCATCTATCCGACCCGGTATCCGAACAACCGGGGGAACGCCTACCAGGCGGGGACGGGGCTGGCCGACTCGCCCGAGGCGGCCAAGCACCTGATCTTCCCGAACTTCGACTGCAAGCCCTCGGGGGGCGACGTCCTCCCCAACGAGAGCGTCAACCCCCTCCTGGGGAGCCCGGGGTGCTTCACGGCGACGCCCCCGGCGTTCGACGGGAGCACGGGCGCCTTCCCGCACGTCGACCCGGCGAGCTACAACCCGTGAGCGCCTTCCACGGGGGCCGGCTGATCGCCCGGCGGCTGGCGGCCCACGGGGTCGGACGGGTGTTCACCCTCTCGGGCGGGCACCTGTTCTCGATCTACGACGGATGCCGGTCGGAGGGGATCGAGCTGGTCGACGTCCGCCACGAGGCGACCGCCGGGTTCGCGGCCGAGGGCTGGGCCAAGGCGACCCGGACGCCCGGGGTGGCGGCGCTGACGGCCGGGCCGGGGGTGACCAACGGGATCAGCGCGCTCGCGGCGGCCCACTTCAACCAGTCGCCGATGCTCGTGCTCGGCGGTCGGGCCCCGGCCGGGCGGTGGGGCCAGGGGTCGCTCCAGGAGCTCGACCACGTCCCGGTCGTGGCCCCGGTGACCCGGTTCGCGGCGACGGCCGGGAGCCCGGGGGAGATCCCGGGGCTGATCGACGCGGCGTGGGCGGCGGCGGTCGGTCCGCCGTCGGGCCCGGCCTTCGTCGACTTCCCGCTCGACCACGTGTTCTCCGAGGCGGCCGAGGTCGAGGCCCCGGCGCCGGTTGGGGGGGTCTCGTGCGGGGCGGACGGGGCGGCCCTCGAGCGGGCGGTCGGGCTCCTGAGGGGTGCCGAGCGGCCGGTGGTCATGGCCGGGACGAACCTCTACTGGGGCCGGGGGGAGGAGGCGCTGGTCGACCTGGTCGAGGATCTGGGGATCCCGGTCTTCCTCAACGGCCTGGGGAGGGGATGCGTGCCCGCCGACCACGAGCTCTTCTTCTCGCGGGTGCGCCGGCGGGCGCTGGGCGAGGCGGACGTGGGGGTGGTGATCGGGACGCCGATGGACTTCCGCCTGGGCTTCGGCTCGGCGTTCGGGGAGGGGTGCGAGATCATCGTCGTCGACCGGTCGCCACCGGGCCTGGCGCACCCGAGGAGGGTGGCGGCGGCGCTGTATGGACCTTTGGGGGCGACACTGACGGGACTGCGCCTCGCGGGGTGTGCCGCCGCGCCGGCCGGCCGGCGCGACTGGGTTGCGGGACTGCGGGTGGCCGAGGGCGAGGCCCGGGCGGGGGAGCGGGCGGAGCTCGGGGACGAGCGGGCGCCGCTTCACCCGATGCGGATCTACGGGGAGCTCGGGGGGCTGCTCGACCGGAACGCGATCGTGATCGGGGACGGGGGGGACTTCGTCTCCTACGCGGGCCGGATGATCGACACCTACGCGCCGGGGTCCTGGATCGACTCGGGCCCGTACGGGTGCCTGGGGAGCGGGATGGGCTACGCGCTGGGGGCGAAGCTGGCCCACCCGGAGCGCCAGGTGGTGCTCCTGTCCGGGGACGGGGCGTTCGGCTTCGGGGGGATGGAGCTCGACACCCTGGCCCGGCACGGGGTCGGGGTGGTCGTGGTGATCGGGAACAACGGGATCTGGGGCCTCGAGAAGCACCCGATGGAATGGCTCTACGGGTACAGCGTGGTGGCCGACCTGCGACCGGGGACGCGCTACGACCTGGTGGCCGAGGCGCTCGGGTGCCAGGGGGAGCTGGTCGAGCGCCCGGCGGAGCTGGGGCCGGCCCTCGTCCGGGCGCTCGGGGCGGCGGAGGAGGGCCGGACAGCGGTGGTCAACGTGCTGACCGACCCGGGGGTGGCGTATCCACGGCGCTCGAACCTGGCTTGAGCCGATCCGGCGCCCCGGAGAGGGGGGACCGATGAGAAACCGGGGGCGACCCGGTCTATGGGTTATGTGCCTGCGTAGGATGCCCCGATGGCCGTGATTCGCCTCCGGGGTCCGCTGCGCAAGCTCGGAGGCGGTCGGGCGGAGCATGAGCTCGACGGGGCGACGGTGGTCGAGCTGCTTCGGGCCCTGGAGCTCCGTCACCCGGACATGGGCGGATGGATCCTTGACGAGCGTGGGTTGATCCGCCGGCACATCAACGTGTTCGTCAACGGAGAGCGCGGGGGCGAGGCGACGGCGGTCCGGTCCGGGGACCGCATCGAGGTGCTGCCGGCGATAACAGGAGGGTGAGGCATGACCGAGTTGCTGGTAGGGACCAAGAAGGGCCTGTTCCTGCTCGAAGGCGAGCCGGGGTCGGGCTTCGAGATCAAGACGCGGGCCTTCGCGGGGGAGCCGGTCGACTACGTCACCCGCGATCCCCGGAGCGGGCGGCTGCTCGCGACCGTGACCTCGCCGTTCTACGGGCCGAAGATCTTTTACACCGACGGCGATCCCGGGGCGGAGTGGGAGCAGGCCGACGGGGTCGCCCTGCCCGAAGGCGGCGATCGAGCGCTCGAGCGGATCTGGGTCATCGCCCCGGGCGAGGCCGACGGGACCCTGTACGCCGGGGGCGATCCCGGAGTCCTGTTCGAGAGCCACGACGGCGGAGCGTGCTGGGAGATCAACGCCGGCCTGTGGGAGCAGCCGTCGCGCCCGCACTGGCAGCCGGGGGGCGGCGGGCTCTGCCTGCACTCGATCTGCACCTGGCCGGG
>JAXDHK010000042.1:0-3036 GCA_034664545.1 Solirubrobacteraceae bacterium | reverse complement strand
AGTCGGGGGCGCCGAGCTCGCGGCGCAGCGACTTGAGCCCGTTGTGGCCGGCCAGCCCGCCGCCGAGACGGGCCCGGACCTCGCCGAACGGGAGGTCGATCTCGTCGTGGACGACGAGCAGGCGGTCGAGCTCGACCCGCAACGACCCCCGCGCCGGGCCGACCGAGCGTCCGGCCTCGTTCATGAACGTCTGCGGCTCGAGCAGCGCCACCCGGGGGCCGCCGGGGCCGGCGCGGCCCTCCCGGAGGCGCCCGGCGAAGCGGTCGCGGGGTCGCCCGAGGTCCCAGCGGCGGGCGAGCTCCTCGGCGACGGCGAAGCCGACGTTGTGGGGCGTGCCGTCATAGCCGCGCCCGGGGTTGCCCAGGCCGACGATCAGCCAGTCGATCGGGGTGCTGCGCTTGAGGGAGATCACGTCGCCCGGACCGGCCCCGGGAGCCACCCGCGCGGATTCCCGCCGAGCCACCTGGAGGGACGCGAGGCTACGCGTCGGCCGGGGCGTCGCCGTCCCCGGCGGAGCCGGGGTCGCCGACCCGTTCGGTCTCGCCCTCGATCTCGGGCTCGTCGTCGGACTGGAGGCGCGGGGGCGAGAGGATGGCGATGGTGTGCTCGGGGTCGTCGAGGAGCCTGACGCCGTCGGGGACGACGATCGCCTCGAGGGTGACGGTGTCGCCGATCTGCATCGCCGAGACGTCGTGGGTGATCGACTCGGGGATCTCGGTCGGGAGGGCCTCGACGTTCAGCTCGTGGGTGATCTGCTCGAGCACTCCGCCCTCCTTGACGCCGGGCGAGTCCTCGGCACCGGTCAACTCGACGGCGACCGTGGCGTGGATCGCCCGGTCGAGGCGGACGCGGACGAGGTCGACGTGGAGGGTCTGGCCGCGGACGGCATCCCGCTGGCTGTCCTTGAGCACGGCCGGGGTCGGGGGGGCGCCGTCGATGCTGAGGTCGAGCACCGCCCCGTGGCCGGCCAGGGCGTGGCGGAGGGTCCGGGCGCCGACCTCGAAGGCGACGGGCTCGGCGTCACCGCCGTAGAGCACGCCGGGGACCAGCCCGGCCCGGCGCAGCCGGCGGACGGCGCGCGACCCGGACGACTGGCGGCTGACGACTTCGAGCTTGGTGGTCTGGCTGGTGGCCATATGCACCGGATCGTAGCGTAGGGGCGGCGGAGGACCCGGCCCGACCCCGGGCGCTCAGCGCAGCTGGCGGGTGGCGTGGAAGGCGGTCCGGACGTCGAAATACGCCGGCTTTCGGACGCCGGTGAAGCTGATCAGGCCCTTCTCGTGGAGCGGGGGGTTCGGGTGCGGGTTGCCGCCGGCCCAGTCGGGGCGGACCCGGAACTCCTCGAGCGCCCAGTAGACGGCGCCGCTGAGATAGGGCTTGGTGGCGAACACGCCGAGGTGGTAGTCGACGAACGCCTGCTGGAACTCGTATGTCCCGCGCTCCTCGACCGGCCCGTGGCGGTCGGCCTCGGCCCCGAACTCGGTGACCACGAGCGCCTTCCTCGGGTAGCAGGCCCGGGCCGCGTCGAGGTAGGGGCCGAGCAGGCTCTGGTCGGCGATCTGGCCGTCGGGTCCGGGGTACCAGCCGAAGTAGTCGTTGAGGCCGATGACGTCGAGCGGGGCGTAGGCGGCCTGGCAGGCCACGGCCGGATAGCCGGCGACCGCGAGGCCGACGGGACGCGTCGGGTCGAGGGCGTGGGCGGCGGCGACGGCGTCGCGGATGTAGGTCTCCTGGGCCGGGCCGGGCTTGACCGAGAGCTCGTTGGCGATCGACCAGACGATCAGCGACGGGTGGTTCGAGTTGGCGAGGATGTTGGCCCGGAGCATGGCCACGGCCGGGGCGCGGATGGCCGCGAGGTCGGCCGTCCGCACCGAGTAGACGGGGATCTCCGACCAGAGCATGACCCCCATCCGGTCGGCGAGCTCCTCGAGGTAGGGGTGGAGGGGATAGTGGGAGCGGATCACGGTCGCCCCGAGATCCTTGGCCTCGGCGATGTAGCGGGCCCGGACGTCGTTGCCGATCGCCGCCCCGGCGGTCGGGGAGTCCTCGTGGAGGCCGACGCCCCGGAAGTCGAGCGGGTGGCCGTTGAGGAGGAGCCGCCCGTCGGGCGAGACGCCGACCTGACGGATCCCGGTCTCGAGGACGTAGCGGCCGGCGTGGGTGTAGGCGCCGCCGGCGGCCGGAGCCGCGGTGAGCTCGAGCGAGGCGCGGTAGAGGTAGGGCCGCCCGGGCGACCAGAGGATGGGGTGGGCGATGCGCAGGCTCCCGGTGAGGGTCGCCGTCCCCCCGGGCGGGAGCACCGGGCGGCCGGTCGCGGTGGCGGCGGCGGCGGTCCCGTACCGGACGGCGAGGGCGACGCGCTGGGCGGTGGCGGCGCGGTTGTGGAGGGTCACCCGGTAGTCGACCGTGGCCGGGCAGGTCGGGCAGCCCCCGAGCCGGGGCAGGAGCTGGACGGCGTCGAAGCCGACCCGGTCGACGCGCTCGAGGTAGGCCTCCCGGAGGAGCCCGCCGTAGTTCCACCAGCCGCCGGTCGGCGTCCCGTCGCCGGTGATCCCCGACGGGGGGAAGTCCGTCGGGAGTCGGCGGTCGTCGACCATCAGGGTGAGCCGGTTGACCGCCCCGGCGAGGAGGAAGCGGGCGGGGAGCTCGAGCTCGAAGGGGAGGAAGGCGCCGGCGTGGGCGCCGATCGGATGGCCGTTCAGCCAGACCTGGGACCGGTAGTTGACCGATTCGAAGCGCACGAGCCAGGACGTGGTCGGGGGAGCGGCCGGGAGCCGGAAGTCCTTGCGGTACCAGGCGACCGTCCCCTGGAAGCTGGCCGGGCTCTCGTCGGTGGCGTTCCAGGCGTTCGGGACGCTGACCGGCTGCCACCCGGCGGTCGCCGGGTCGCGCTCGAAGCCCGCGGCGAGGCCCACGCCCTGGTCGAAGCGGAAGAGCCAGGGTCCGTCGAGGAGGTAGCGGCCGGTCGGGCCGTTGGCGTAGAGGGCGCGCTCGACCGGGGTCGTCACCGTCTCGGGGGCCGCGGCCGGGGCGGGG
>JAXDHK010000041.1:0-10476 GCA_034664545.1 Solirubrobacteraceae bacterium | reverse complement strand
TGCTGGTGGCCGCGTCGGAGCGGATCCGCGAACAGCTCGGGTGGCAACCACAGAAGGCCGAGCTCGAGACCATCATCACCGACGCCTGGGAGTGGACGCGGGCGCATCCGGACGGCTACGAGGATTGACGCCGGCGGGATGCGGTCAGCCGGGGAGGAGGTCCCGCAGCTCCGCGAGCGCCGCCGCCAGCACCCGCTCCGGCGGCGCCGCGGCGTCGATCACCCGCACGCGCGCCGGGTCTTCCGCCGCCAGCCGGTCGTAGCCGGTGGCAATCGCGGCGAAGAAGATCTCGTCTTCACGCTCGAGCCGGTCGGGCGCGTCGCCGCGGCTGGCGAGGCGCCCGCGGCCGACCGCGGGGGCCACCCGCAGCAGGAGCGTCCGGTCGGGGGTCAGCCCGCCGGTGGCGAGCTCGTTGATCGTCCGCACCGCCTCGACGCCCAGCTCGCGGCCGGCCCCCTGGTAGGCGAGCGAGGAGTCGACGAACCGGTCGAGCACGACCCAGGTCCCCTGCTCGAGCAGGGGGATCAGCCGCTCGGCCACGAGCTGGGCCCGGGCCGCCGCGTAGAGCAGGGCCTCGGCCCGGTCGGACAGGACGACCGACGGGTCCTTGACGAGCTCGCGGACCCGCTCGGAGGCGACGACCCCGCCCGGCTCGCGGAGGAGCTCGACCTCCCCGACCCGCGCGGCCAGGGCGGCGTGGAGGCCGGCGGCGAGCGTCGTCTTCCCGCTCCCGTCGATTCCCTCGATCGTGATCAGGCGCCCGCGCGGCATCGGCCGGGACGCTAGCGGGTCGCCATAAGCGCCTAACCTCCTGCCCGTGGACGTCCCCGGGCTCGAGCACCACCCCCACGCCCGGGCGATGCTCGTCCCGGCCCTCCCGCCCGACGGCCACCCGTCGCACGCCTACCTCTTCCGGGGCCCGGCCGGCACCGGGAAGCGCTCGGTCGCCCGGGCCTTCGCGGCGGCCCTCCTGGCCGACGGGTCCCCGGACCCGGCCGGGGCCCGGGAGCGGGTCCTCCGGGGGTCCCACCCCGACCTGAGCTGGGTCGCCCCGACCGGGGCGGCCGAGATGCTCGTCTCGGACATCGACGAGCCGGTGGTCGCCGCCGCCGCCCGGACCCCGTTCGAGGCCACCCGGCGGGTGTTCGTGATCGAGCGGGCCGAGACGATGGGCGACGCCACGGCCAACCGCCTGCTGAAGACGCTCGAGGAGCCGGCCGACTACGCCCACCTGATCCTCCTGACCGACCGCCCGGACGACCTCCTCCCGACGATCAGCTCCCGCTGCCAGCACGTCCGCTTCGACGCCCTCCCGACCGCCCAGCTCGCCGCCCGCCTCGAGGCCCTGGGGGCCGACCCCCAGACCGCCGAGGCGTGCGCCCGCCTCGGCCTCGGCGACGGCGAGCGCGCCCAGGCCCTGGCCCTCGGGAGGGGCCCCGAGCTCCGGGCCGCGGCCGAGGGGCTGGCCCGGGCGGCCCTGGCCGGGGAGCTCGAACGCCGGCCGTGGCTCGGGCTCCTCGAGCTCGCCCAGGCCGCCGGGGAGCGGGCGGCCGGGGAGCTCGGCGCCCGCCACGCCGAGGAGCTCGAGCTGGCCGCCAGGTCCGAGCGGCGCCGCCTCGAGCGCGAGCACACCGAGCGGGCCCGCCGGGCCCAGCGGCGGGCGTCGACCGGAGCCCTCGACCGGGGCCTCGCCCTCGTCGGCCTCTGGTACCGGGACGTCGGCGTGCTCCTCGCCGGGGCCCCCGAGCTCGTCCACGCCGTCGATCGCCGGGAGGCCCTCGGGGCCGACGCCGCCGGCCGGGATCCGGCCGCCGTGCGCCGGGCGCTCGAGCTGGTCGAGGAGACCCGGGCCCGGATGGCGCTGAACGTGACCGAGGAGCTCGCCCTCGAGGCCCTGGCCTACCGGATCGCCGCCGGCTGACACACCCCCGGCCCTCGAGGCGCCGGGGCCCCGGCCTACCGGATCGCCGCCGGCTGACCCGAGTCGATCGGGCCGAGCCGGGGCTCGAGGCCGTGGAGCTCGAAGGCGCAGAAGCGGTTGAAGCGGGCGTGCTCGGGCCCGTGGAAGTCGGCCGAACCGGTGATCAGGAGGCCGAGCTCGGTGGCCCGGGCGTGGAGGAGGCGGGTCTCCGGGGCGGAGTGGGTCACGTAGAACGCCTCGACCCCGTCGAGGCCGAGGGCGACGAACCGGTCGAGGGCCTCCAGGACCTCGGGCTCGACGTCGAGCTCCCAGAACGGGTGGGCCCAGATGGCGACGCCCCCGGCCCCGTGGATGACCTCGATCGCCCGGCCGATGGTCGGGCCGCCCCGGGGGCGGTAGGCGGGCCGGCCGAGGACGAGGTAGGACTCGAGGAACGCCCCGAGCGCCGCGCACCCCTCGGCCTCGAGGCGCTCGCGATTGGCCGTGTGGCCGACGACCGCCGCCGCGAGGTGGGGCCGGCCGATCGGGCGCCCGGCGTGGCGGAGCCGCTCGATCGCGGCGTCGTCGACGGCGAAGCCGAGCTCGTCGAGGGCGGCGAGGACCCGGTCGGCCCGCTGGCGGCGCTCGGCCCGGGCGGCGGCGAGGAGGCCCCGAAGCTCGCCGTCGTCGGGGTCGACCCGGTAGGCCAGGAGGTGTCGGTCCTCGCCGTCGTCGGTCAGCACCGAGATCTCGGTGGCCGGGACGACCTGGACGCCGTGGTCGCGCCCGGCCTCGACGGCGTCGGCCACCCCCTCGACGGTGTCGTGGTCGGTCAGGGCGAGGAGCCGAACCCCGGCCTCGGCGGCCCGGGCGACGACGGCGGCCGGGGCGAGCGCCCCGTCGGAGCAGGTCGAGTGGGCCTGGAGGTCGAAGTCGGGCACGGCGGCGGGCACTAGGCGAGCGCCGCGAGCCGCTCGAGCTCGTCCTCGGAGTTCCAGGCCCCGACCGAGGCCCGGACGACCCCGTAGGCGGCGATGCTCCGGACGGCGAACCCGTGGCCGGCGAGCGCCTCGACGGCGGCCTCGGGGTCGGGGGCCCGCCAGGAGACGAGCGTCGAGGGCCCGCGGTCGAGGACGTCGACCCCCCGGTCGCGGAGGCGGTCGGCGAGCCCGGCGGCGAGGGTCGCGGCCCGGTCGAGCACCCAGGGCCAGCCGGCGTCGCCGAGGACGTCGAGCGAGGCGAGGGCCCAGGCGGCGTCGGCGGCGCCGATGAACCCGGCCTCGTACCGGGCCGACCCGGGGTGGAGGATGAGCTCGAGCGGACGGCCGGGCTCCAGGAGCGAGGAGTAGCTCGGCCAGGCGAGGGCGACCTCGGGCCGGCGGTCGGGGGACACGTAGAGGACGCCGGTCCCGTCAGGCCCGCAGAGCCACTTCTGGCCGGCGGCGGCGTAATAGTCGCAGCCGAGGGCGCCGACGTCGACGGGCACGGCCCCGAGCCCCTGGGCCCCGTCGAGGAGCACCGAGACCCCGGCGGCCCGGAGCGCGGCGGCGTCGACCACCTTCCCCGACGCCCAGGAGACGTGGGAGCAGGCGACGAGGCGGGTCCGGGGGCCGACCGCCCCGGCGAGCTCCTCCCAGGGCACGACGCGGACCTCGACCCCGGTGCGGGCCCGGGCGGTGGCGAGGGGCGCGAGGAGCCCGGGATGCTCCTCGGCGGTGCTCAGAAGCTCGTCCCCGGGACGGAGGTCGAGCCCGGAGAGGACGGTGTTGACCCCGTCGGTGGTCGAGTGGGTCAACGCGACGTCGTCGACCGAGCAGCCGAGGAGGCCGGCGTAGCGGTCGCGGAGGCTCGCGGCCGCGGCCTTGCGCGTCTCGAAGGCCGAGGCGAGCCCCCGGCCGCCGGCGGCCTCCTCGGCGACGGTGGCGCTGACGGCCTCGGCGGCCCGGCGGGGAACCGGCCCGTCGGCCCCGGCGTTGAGGTAGGCGAGCCGGTCGAAGACGGGGAACTCCGCCCGGAAGGCGCCCGGGTCGGTCATGCGATCGATTCTGGCAGACTCGCCGGCGTGCACGCCGACGACCTCCTCGGCGACTGGTACCGCCACGTCGTGGACCTCCTCCCGCCGGTCGAGCTCTTCGACGCCCACACCCACCTCGGGCAGAACGACCCCGACGGGTTCCGGTGCTCGCCCGACGAGCTCTACGCGGCGCTCGCGGCGAACGGGTCCCGGGCCGCCGTCTTCCCGATGCACGAGCCCGACGGGTACCCGGAGGCCAACGACCGGGTGATGTCGGTCGCCGCCGCCTCCGAGGGCCGCCTGGTCGCGTTCTGCCGGGTGAACCCCCCGGACGGGGCGGTCGCCGAGTTCTCGCGGTGCCTGGCGGCCGGGGCCCGGGGCCTGAAGCTCCACCCCCGGGCCGAGCAGTTCAGCCTGGGCGAGCCCGCGGTCCGCGAGCTGGTCGGGGTGGCCGGGGAGGCCCGGGTCCCGGTCCTGATCCACGCGGGCCGGGGGATCCCGGCGCTCGGGGAGCACGCCCTGGCCCTGGCCGCCGAGTTCCCCGACGCCCCGCTGATCCTGGCCCACGCCGGGGTGAGCGACCTGAGCTGGCTGGCCGGCCAGGCCCGGGGCCACCCGAACCTGTACTTCGACACGGCGTGGATGAGCCCGCCCGACCTCCTGGCCCTGTTCATGCTCGTGCCCCCGGGCCAGATCCTCTACGCGACCGACATCCCCTACGGGTCGCCGATCCAGAGCGTGATCAGCGCCTTCCGGTGCGCCCTCCAGGCCGGCCTGCGCCCCGATCAGCTCGTCGCCGTCGCCGGGGCCCAGTTCGGCCGCCTCGTGGCCGGGGAGGAGGCCGCCGACCTCGGCCCGGCGCCGGGCCCGGGCCGGGCGGTCGGGGATCCGCTGCTCGGGCGGATCGGCTTCTACCTGGCCTGGGCGAGCGGGCTGACGACCCAGGGGTTCGAGGCGATGGAGATGATGGACCTGGCCCGGCTGGCCTGCGTGGTCCCCGACGAGGCGCCCCAGGCCGGGCTGTGCCGGTCGATCGCCAAGCTGATCGCGATGGCCGGGGCCGAGCCGATCGGCGAGGTCCTCGAGGAGCGGTTCGTCCGCTTCAAGCTGCTGGCCGTGGCCGGGACGCTGGCGGCGACGCCCGGGGTGGGCGCGCCCGACGCCTGAGCCCGCCGATCGGACGGACGGGCGAAGGGCCTACCCTCCCGATCATGGACGCCATCCCCCTGGCGGCGGGTGCGGGGCTCGATCCGGGGACCCGGATCGGAGCCGTCCACCTCCGGGTGGCCGACCTCGACCGGGCGGTGGGGTTCTACTCGGGCCCGATGGGCCTCGACCTCCACGGCGGGGGCGAGGGGACGGCCCGGCTGGGGGCGGGCGCCGAGGACCTCCTGGTGCTGATCGGGGACCCGTCGGCGGGGGCGGCGCCGGGGCGGACCGGCCTCTTCCACACGGCCTTCCTCGTCCCGTCGCGCCTCGAGCTCGGCCGGTCGCTCGAGCGCCTGGCCCGGGCCCGGGTCCCCCTGAGCGGCTTCTCGGACCACCTGGTGAGCGAGGCGATCTACCTCGACGACCCGGAGGGGAACGGGATCGAGATCTACCGGGACCGCCCGCGGGGGGAATGGCCGCTGAAGGGGGGCCACATCCGGATGTCGACCGATCCCCTGGATGTCGAGGGGGTTCTTTCGGGAGCGCTGGCCGCCCGGCCGACGCCGGCGCGGGTAGCCGAGGGGACGGTGGTCGGCCACGTCCATCTCCGGGTGGCCGACGCCCCGTCGGCCGAGGCGTTCTACCGGGACGTGCTCGGGCTCGACGTGATGGCCCGGTACCCGGGGGCGTCGTTCCTGGCCGCCGGGGGCTACCACCATCAGCTGGGCGTCAACCACTGGGGGAGCGCCGGGGCGCCGGCCCCGGCGGCGGGATCGCGGGGCCTCGACCACTTCGAGCTCGTGGTCGGGGACCTCGAGGCGGTCGAGTCGCGGACGGGCGGGGAGGGCCGGCGGCGGGACGGGGGCCTCGAGCTGTCCGACCCGTCGGGCAACCGGGTGCTGCTCCTCGCCGGTCGTTGAGGCGCCTTTCGTGAATTCTTAGGATTTCGTTAGCCGGCTCAGATGCGGGCGCCATAGAAATGCGCTCGTGGACACCGAGGAGCCCAGGCGGCCGGGACCGAGGACGGACCGGGCCGGAGCGCCCCGGCCGGGGGCGGCGAAGCCGGCGTCCGGGGGATGGCGGGCCCCGGGCCGGGCGGCCGCGGCGGCGGTCCTCGGGACGGTGGCCCTGGGCGGGGCGGGGAACGCGGTCGCCCAGACCACGGGCCATCGGTCGACCGACCGTCAGCGGCGCCAGTCGCGCAAGGCCGACGCCCTGCCGGCCGGGGAGCGCGCCCTGCTCGGACGGGTGTTCAGCGGGTTGAGCGCGGCGGCGCCCGACATCGCCCGGCCGCTGCTCGACCGGGGCGTGGCCGACGGGACGATCACCGCGGCCCAGGAGGAGCGCTTCCTCGGGCGCCTGCGGGCGGCCGAGGGCGACGCGGCCCCCCCACCGGCGGACGCCCCGCCGAGCCCGGCCGCCCAGGCCCTCTTCCAGGGGGTGTTCGGGGCGATCCGGGGCGAGCTCCCGGTGATCGCCCGGCCGCTGGTCGCCGCGGCCGTGGCCGACGGATCGATCACCCCGGCCCAGGCCGAGCGCCTGACCGGCCGCTTCGAGGCGGGCCCCCGGCTCGGGTTCGGCCTCGTGCTCCGCCACGCCCGGGCCCTCGGTTCGACCCGCCTGGCCTAGACCGAGGCCGACCAAGCTCACACCCGAGACCGGGGGCGCCGGCGGTGAGGCGGCGCCCCCGGGGGTGGGAGCGGGCTACTTCTTGATCCGGTGGGCCCGGGCGACGCAGGCGGCCCGGGCCTTGGAGCCCTTGACCGACTGGCACTTGACCACGGCCAGCGCCCGCTTGTAGGTGAGCTTGGCCCTGGCCGTGCACGCCGTCCTGCGTGTCCTCCCGGCGCGGGTCCTGGTCGAGATGGCGCCGCACCTGACGCGGGCCGCGTCGTAGGCCACCCGGGCCCGGCAGCGCCCGAGGGACGCCCCGGACAGCCCGAAGCAGGCCGGGGCGGCGGTCACGATCGACGCCCGGCTCTCCTCGGTCGCACTCCCGGCGACGTTGGTCGCCGTCACCGCGCACGTCACCGCCGTCGCCACGTCGGTCGCCCTCGCCGTATACGTGCCCGCCGTCGCCCCGTCGATCGGCGTCCCGTCACCGAGCCACCGGTAGGCGTAGACGATCGGCGGCGTCCCCGTCCAGACACCCGTCGAGCACGCGAGCTTCCCACCGACGTGGGATGACCCGGTGATCGCCGGGGGCGTCGTGTTCGCCGGCTTCGTAGCCGGCGGTGCCGGCGCCGCGACCACGCCCGTCGGAGCCGACCCGACCGGGCCGCTCGACCCGCCCGCGTTCGTCGCCACCTCGACCACCCGGATCGCGTGACCGACGTCCCCGGCGGTCAGCGCGTAGGTCTGTCCGGTCGCCCCGGCGATCGGCGCGCAGGCGTTCCCGGCGGCGTCGCAGTCCTCCCACTGGAGGGCGTAGCCCGTCGGCGATCCCGTCCACGTCCCGTGAGCCTCGGTCAGCACCTGGCCGGACACCGGACTCCCGGAGATCGTCGGCGGGGCGGCGCTCGCCGGGGGCAGCGGCACGACGATCGCGGTCGGGTCTGACGTGACCGGGAGCCCAGCGCCCGCCGCGTTGCTCGCGGTCTCCTCGACCCGGACCGTCGACCCGGCGTCGGCCGCCGTCAGCAGGTAGGACGCCGTCGTCGCCCCCGCCCCGGAGGCCGGATGGCAGGCGAAGCCCTGGGCGTCGCAGTCGAGCCACTGATAGGCGAAGGCGGTCGGGCTGTTCGACCAGGTGCCGGGCGTGGCGGTCAGGGTCTGGCCCTCGGCCGCGACGCCGGAGACCTGGGGCGGCGAGGTGCTCTGCGGAACCCCGGCCGACGCGGAGGCGGCGAAGCCGTGGCCGACCCGGTCGACGCCGACGCAGCGCGAGTCGGTCGGACACGCGATCGCCGTGGGTCCGTTCACCCCGGCCAGGGGGGAGACCGACCAGCCGCCCCGGCCGACGGGGTCGCCCTCGAAGGCCCGGCCGGCCGCGTCGATCGCCACGCACCGACTGGCCGACCGGCAGGCCAGGCCGGTCATCCCGGTGTCGTTGCCGACCACCGGGATCGGGGTCGGGCTCCCGGGGGCGAGCGGGTGGAAGGTCACGGCCCGGCCCGCGACGTCGAGGGCGGTGCACTGGTCGGTCGACGGGCAGGACAGGCCGACGAGGGGGAACGCGGAGTCGACGGCGGCGGACGCCGGGGTGCCCGGTGTGGTCGGGTCGAACGTCACCTCGGTGCCGAAGTCGCCGACGCTAGAGCACACCGCGGACGACGGGCAGGCCAGGGCGAAGCTCAGCCCGACGAGTACCGCGGTCGGGGTCGCGGGGGGCGCCGTCGGGTCGAACGTCAGCGCGGTGCCGCCCCCGTTGACCGCCGTGCACTGGCTGACCGACGGGCAGGCAACGCCGACGAGGCCGCCGGCCGTGTCGTCGACGACCACCCGACCCGGGGTGCCCGGGGCGGTCGGGTCGAAGGTGATCTCTCCCCCGGCGTGGTCGACTGCCGTGCATTGGCGGGCCGACGGGCACGCGACGCCGGTCAGGTCGCTCCCGGCGTCGAGCGCGACCGGGGCGGGCGCGCCGGGCGCGCTCGGGTCGAACGTCACCGCCCGCCCGCCGCCGCCCACCGCCGTGCATTGGGTCGCCGCCGGACAGGCCAGGCCGGTCAGCGGGTTGCCGGTGTCGAGCGCCGCCACGGGGGCGCCGCCCGGGGACCCCGGATCGAAGCCGACCTCTCGGCCGAAGCCGCCGACCGCGACGCACCGGCTCGTCGACGGGCAGGCGACGCCGCGCAGGCCGCCCCCCGCCTGGCCGGGGTCGACGGTGACCGGGACGGGGGTCCCCGGTGCGGTCGGATCGAACGTCACCGCGCCGCCGCCCTCGAGCTCGACCGCCGTGCATCGGTTCACCGACGGGCAGGCCACGGACGCGAGGATCCGGCTCGAGTCGACGGTGGTCGGGGTCGGGCTCCCGGGGGCGGTGGGGTCGAAGGTGACCTGGCCCCCGGCGGCGTCGACGGCGGTGCACTGGGTCGGGACCGGGCAGGCCAGGCCGGTCAGCACGGTCTGGGGGTCGACCGTGGCGGGCGTCGGCGTGCCGGGCGCGCTCGGGTCGAAGGTCAGCGCCTCGCCGACGTCGTCTACGGCGGTGCATTGGGTGGGCGATGGGCAGGCGACCCGGGTCAGGAAGCCGTTCGGCGCGATCCTGACCGGGGCCGGGGAGCCGGGGGCCGCCGGGTCGAAGGTCACCTCCTGGCCGGCGCTGTCGACGGCGATGCACTGGCTGACCGACGGGCAGGCGAGCGAGCGCGACCCGAACGTGACCGGGACCGGGGTCGGGGAGCCGGGGGCGGCCGGGTCGAAGGTGAGCTCGCGCCCGGAATCGTCGAGCGCCGTGCATTGGGTGCTCGACGGGCAGGCGACGGCGACCAGGGACTGGCCGGCGTCGATGACCGCCGGGGTCGGGGCCCCGGGAGCCCCGGGGTCGAAGGTCAGCGCCTGGCCGTAGACGTCGACCGCCGTGCACTGGGCGCTCGACGGGCAGGCCACGGCGGCGAGGTTCACACGGCCGCCGGTGGTGTCGAGGGCGAAGGCCGGCGACCACGCGAGGGGAGCGGCCGCGGCGCCGCCGGGCAGGCAGCCGAGGACCACGGCCGCGAGCACCAGGCCGAGGCGGAGTCCTCCACGCCACCGTGCTTCAGTCATCCGCCACCCTCGTTCCTCGTCGTCGTCGCCCGGACCCACCCGATGGAACGCACCGGCCGCCGCGTTGTTGCGGGCCCCGGACGTTAAGCCGCCGGCAATGTGTCCGGCGTACCCTAAAGAGCATGAATCCGCTTTCCGCCCTCTTCAAGAGCAGGACCAAGATGATCGACCCGGAGCGCGCGCTCCCGGGTCGCGAGCAGGCGATCGCCGTCCCCGACCGCCACGCCGTCCTCGGCAACCCCCTGGCCCCGCCGTTCCCCGACGGGCTCGACCGGGCCGTGTTCGGCCTCGGCTGCTTCTGGGGAGCCGAGCGCCTGTTCTGGGAGATGCCCGGCGTCTACACCACGGCGGTGGGCTACGCCGGCGGGGTGACCCCGAACCCGACCTACGAGGAAGTGTGCAGCGCCTCGACCGGCCACACCGAGGCCGTCCTCGTCGTCTACGACCCGGCCACGACGAGCTACGAGGATCTGCTGCGGACGTTCTGGGAGGGTCACAACCCGACCCAGGGGATGCGCCAGGGCAACGACGTCGGAACCCAGTACCGCTCGGCGATCTACTGGCACGGCGAGGCGCAGAAGACGGCGGCCGAGGCCTCGCGCGAGTCCTACGCCGAGCGCCTCCGGGCCGAGGGCCACGGGGAGATCACGACCGAGATCGCCGAGGCCGGGCCGTTCTACTACGCCGAGGACTACCACCAGCAGTACCT
>JAXDHK010000040.1:0-2774 GCA_034664545.1 Solirubrobacteraceae bacterium | reverse complement strand
GCCGACGCTCGCGTTCGCCAAAGAACCAGTCGGAAGTCCCAGTTGGTCCGCGGCGGACAGCCCCGAAACCTCTGGCCTCGGGCCTCCTACGACTTGGGGGCGAGTGCAGTAGGTCTGAGTCTCAAGGTGTCCTGGATCGGTATTAAATGACACCCATGAGTGATTCGCGTCGCCCGGGGCCCCGTGGCAAGCCGAAACCTGAAACGTACCCGCCCACGCGGTGGGGCTCAGGCTCACGACCGCCAAGATGCTAGCGCTGGCGAACCAGCTAAGAAGCGCCCTGACCATTCCTCTGTAATCACCCGTTTCGACCAAGGCGATGCTTGAACATCATCACCCCTGGGCACGAAGCGTGCCTGTACCGCAGACGCCCTTTTCAGCGTAAACGTGACACTGGTAAGAGTTGAGCTGCGAGCGGCCACCAGGTGCAACGCTCCACGACGCTTGGCGAACACCCGCACCTGAAAGGTCGACGAAGCTGGCTTATTCAAAGCCCGCACCGTGAGCACGCCGTGACGGAGGTGCGCGGACGCCAGGCGAGGGGCTACGAACGCCGGCCGCGGCTGAGCCATCTCCGCGAGACTCGGTACAGGGTCGGTCGGCGGGGTGGAGCTGCCGTCTGCCGCGCCGCCATTGACCTGGTCAGCGGGTGGCGCCGGCGCAGGCGGGATTGCGGCTAGTCCCGCCGACACAACCCCGCTCAGACCACAGTCGCTGAAAGCCGCCGCGACATTGAGGTTGCCCCCAGGACGCTCGCTGGATGTCAAGCACAGCTCGGCCTCGGCCGCTCCGATGGCCGGCGAGAAGGCGCGCATGGCGGCGATTACAGCCGACACGAGAGCCGAAGGCTGGCTCGTCCCGAAGCCCACGGCCGGCGCGCCGTCGTCCACGAAGGCCTCGTCGATGCCGCCCGTCAGGGTGTCGCATCCGGGGGCGTTGACGTCAAGCCCGTTGCCGACGGAGAACCCGCAGGAGGGCCCCATGGCGTCGGAGCCAGCGTCCGCGGCCCCGACGGCGACCACCGGCGCGTATGCCGCAGGAAAGCTCGTGCCGGGGCCATCGTTTCCCGCTGCGCTGACAACATTCATCCCGTACTGGCGCGCCGAATCCACCGCATTCTGAAGGAAGGCCAAGTCATCGCCGGTTGGCGGCGCAGCGCCCGCGAGCGACAGATTGATGACGGTCATTTGCGGCTCGGCGGTGAAGTGCAACTTCCGGCAGCGAGTGATCGCATAGGCGTACGCGTTAAAGGGAAAGCTTCCCTGCCCCGGCGGCACCACGCGGATCGAGTAAACGTGCACCGCGCTCGGGGCCAACCCGACCATTCCCCATCCGTTCTGCGGAGCGGCCATCAGCATCGCCATCTCGGTGCCATGGCCGTTCGGGTGGCCATCGACCCGCGGTAGCGTCTGAGCCAGGCCGTCGCTCGCGCCCCACTCGGGCACCGTGGCCTCCGCCCCCACCACCACCCCCTGCGTATCCGGGTTCGGGTCGACCCCCGAATCCACGAGACAGACAACCCCGGGCCGGTCCGGGCGCGGGGCGTACTCGAGAAACTGAGCGTCGGCGGCGTTCGCCTGGGAGGTCGCATACGCCCCAGCCCCCACCTCGGCTCCGGCAACCTCGACGGACCCGCCCGTCACGAGCAGCGCGACCACCCCGGCGGCAAGAACCCGCCGGGACCATCTGGCCTTCCTCGGGGACCAGGCAATCAGAGGAGCCCTCCACCTCTCAGAGACCGCGACCGCGACTCTCTGGACGTTAGCTCAACGCGGCGTCACTCCTGTCGGCTCCGGCGTCGGGGCGTCCTCCGGACCAGGCCGGCTCCGCTGGCTCCGCCCCCATGCCCGGCCCTACCCCCGCTCGGCGAACACCACCGCCCGATCGGCATCCACCGACCAGACGCCCCGCCGCCAGCGTAGACGGGTCCCGTCGGCGAGCACCGCCCCCGCCCGGCCGAGCCGGGGCTCCCCCCAGAGGGTCGCCTCGAGCGGCCGGTCGTGTTCGGAGAGGTCCCCCAGGCCGCCGGCCACGTGGTCGGCCGGATAGGTGACCACGATCGACCCCGACCGGACCCAGACCGGGATGGCGTGGAGTGGGGCCGGGGGCGACCGTCTCGCCGCCTCCGCGAACCAGCTCGCCCGACCACGACTCGACCCAATCGCCCCGGGGCAGGGCGACCTCCCGCTCCCGCGCCCCGTCATCGAGGACCGGGGCAACCCAGAGCGCCGGGCCGTACCCGTAGGCATCGCTGATCGTCCACGCCCGGGGATCCTCGGGGTCGGTCAGGCACAGAGGCCGGACGATCGGCAGACCGGTCCGGGCCGCGGTCGCCGCGGCCGCCCGGACGTAGGGGACGAGCCGCTCGTGGAGGATGGCGTAGGCCCGGTACGCGCTCGACTCGACCCGGTCGGGGGCCGCCGAGATCTCGATCGCCATCGCGGCATCCTCGGCCACCCACCGCGACCCCAAGCCCCCCTTCACCAGAACGTCACGTCCAAGGAGCGCGTTGTTCACCAACCCCGGGCTTTCCAGCGGAATCCTCGTGACACACGAAAAGACAAGGACGGGGGACTCCGATGACCGCCAGGCCCAGCAGAGCCGATATGCACGTCCATTCGACCGCCTCCCAGTACTCGAAGCTCGGGGTTCAGCGCTCGCTCGGTCTGCCCGAGTGCGCCACCCCTCCCCAGGAGGTCTACGGGCTGGCCAAGCGCCGGGGCATGGATTTCGTGACGATCACCGACCACGACACGATCGCCGGGGCCCTCGAG
>JAXDHK010000039.1:0-11354 GCA_034664545.1 Solirubrobacteraceae bacterium | reverse complement strand
GGGCTGGCGCCGATCGGCGAGGCCGACTACCGCGGGTTCCGGATGATTCACCTGCATTCGGCCTCCCCGAGCCTCGTCATGCCCGCACCGAGCCCCTACAACGGACCCGCCACGGCACCACTGGCCGGGGTCCTGGGTCCCTGAACGATCGACCGCCGCCCGCCATGCTCCGGCTCGTCCCGCAAGACGCCGACGCGCTCGGGCCCGCGAGTTGCCACGAACACCGCTGCGTATCGCCGACGCCCGACCCGCGATCGCCGAGGTCCCGACGCGTAGCCCTCCCGGTCTGACGCCGGAGCCGGCGCCAGAATGGACGGATGCGCGTGATCGCCCACCTCGACATGGACGCCTTCTACGCGTCGGTGGAGCTCCGCCGGCGGCCCGAGCTCCGGGGCCGGCCGATGGTCGTCGCCGGGTCGGGTCCCCGGGCCGTGGTGACGACGGCCTCCTACGAGGCCCGGGCGGCCTACGGGATCGGCTCGGCCATGCCGCTGGCCCGGGCCCGGCGCCTGTGCCCGGATCTCGCGGTGGTGGCCCCGGACTTCGAGACCTACCGGGCGGTCTCGGTCCAGGTCATGGACGTCGTGCGCACACAGATCGACCGGGTCGAGGTCGTCGGCCTCGACGAGGTCTACGTCGACCTGACCGGGCTGATGGCCCCGAACGCGGCGATGGCCCGGGTCCGGGCGGAGATCGGCGCCCGCACGGCCGGGCTGACCTGCTCGATCGGCCGGGGGCCGAACAAGCTCCTGGCCAAGATCGCGAGCGGCCTGCGCAAGCCGGGGGGGACGGTCGCCCTGACCCGGGAGGAGGCCGCCCGGCGCTTCGCCGACGCCTCGCCCCGCCTGATCCCGGGGATCGGCCCGAAGACGGTCGATCGCCTCCAGGCGATGGGGATCGCCACGATCGCCGAGCTCGGCTCCCAGCCGCCGGGCCGCCTGGAGGCGGCGTTCGGCCCCCGGCACGGGGCCGACCTGGCGCGCCGGGCCCACTTCGAGGACGACAGCCCGGTCGAGCCGATCCGGGAGACCAAGTCCCAGTCGAGCGAGACGACGTTCGACCACGACGTCGGCGACCGGCCCCGCCAGCTGGCCGCCCTCGGGGCCCTGGCCGCCGACCTGTGCGGCCGCCTCGAGCGCAAGCACCTCCGGGGGCGGAACGTCGCGATCAAGGTCAGGCTCGACGACTGGACGACGGTCACCCGCGCCCGGACGCTCCCCGAGGCGACGTCCGACCCGGTCCTCGTCGGCCGGATCGCGGTCGAGCTCCTCGAGCACTACGACCCGCCCCGACCGGTCCGCCTGCTCGGGGTCCGGGTCGCCGGCTTCGAGTCCGATCCCGCCCCGGGGGGGCCGACCGAGCCCCAGACGCAGCTCGCCTTCTAAGCGCTCAGTAGAGCGCGGCGGCCAGGCGCCGGCGGACGTCCCGGGCGAGCGGAGCCTCGGGGCCGATGCGGTCGAGCTCGCCGACGACGACCCGGCGGATGTCGTCCTGGGCGTCGCCGGCCGCCGGGAGCGCGGCGAGGAGGAGGTCGAGCCCGGGCTCGAGCTCCCCGGCGTCGAGCGCCCCGAACGCCGGGTCCAGCCGGCCGTCCCCGGCCAGGCGCAGGCGCGCGGCGAGCCCTTCGGCCTGGAAGTCGCCGGTGATCGACTCGACCAGCCGGAGTGCCTCGTCGGAGTCCCCCCGGGCGACGAGGAGGCGCGCGAGGGCGAGGGCCGCGTCGGCTCGCCCGCCGTCGAGGGCGAGCGCCGCCCGGAGGGAGTCCTCGTCCCCGGCGGCGACGAGCCCGTCGGCCTCGGAGGGGACCAGGGCGTCGAAGAAGCGCTCGACCGCGGCCCGGCCCTGGGCGCCGACGAACTCGTCGATCACCGCCCCGTCCCGGAACGCCTTGACCGCCGGGATGCCCTGGATGCCGTAGTCCTGGGAGATCCGGGGATTGGCGTCGGTGTCGACCTTGGCGAGCACGACCTGGCCCTCGCGCTTGGCCGCCGCCTCCTCGAGCAGGGGCCCGAGCGCCCGGCACGGACCGCACCAGGCGGCCCAGAAGTCGACGACGACCGGCTCGGTCCGGGACCGCTCGATCACGTCCCGGTCGAAGTCGGCCTCGGTCACGTCGATCACGGTCACGCCCATAGCCTACGAGATGGCCTGCTAGACATCGGCGGGTGGACGACCCGCCCCCGGCCGGCCCCCGGCTGGCCCACGAGGAGGCCGGCGCCGGCCCCCCGGTGGTCTGCCTCCACGGACTGACCGCCACCCGGCGGCATGTCCTCATGGGCTCGCGGTGGCTCGAGCGGTCCGGCCACCGGGTCGTCCTCTACGACGCCCGGGGGCACGGGGCCTCCGAACCGGCGCCCGCCCCCGACCGGTACGCCTACGCCGACCTCGCCGGCGACCTCGAGGATCTCCTCGACCGCCTGGAGATCGATCGGCCCGTCCTCGCCGGGGTCTCGATGGGGGCCCACACGGCGATCCGATTCGCCCTCGACCATCCCGACCGGGTCGCCGCCCTCGCCCTGATCACGCCCGCCCACCTCCCGGCCTCACACCCGGACGGGCTCGAGACGTGGGACGCCCTGGCCCGGGGCCTGCGCGAGGGCGGGGTCGAGGGCTTCCTGGCCGCCTACGACATCGAGTCGGTCGCCCCCAGGTGGCGGGACACCCTGATCGCGGCGCTCGGGCAGCGGATGGCCGGCCACGAGCACCCGGCCGCCGTGGCCGACGCCCTCGCCGCCGTGCCCCGGTCGCGTCCGTTCGCCGGACTCGAGGATCTCGGCCGCCTCCGGGTCCCGACGCTCGTGGTCGCCAGCCGCGACGAGGCCGACCCGGGTCACCCGCTGGCCGCCGCCCGGGCCTACGCCGAGGCGATCCCCGGGGCCCGGCTCGCGGTCGAGGAGCCCGGCCGGGCCCCCCTGGCCTGGCAGGGCGGGCAGCTCTCGCGCCTGATCGGGGCGCTGGCCGGCTCGGCAACCGCCGGTCCGGGCGCCTGAGCGCAATTACCATCCGGGTATGACCGACCCCGCATCCGGCGTGACCGTCCTCTACGCCCTGGCCGCCGGAATGGTCTCGTTCCTCTCGCCGTGCGTCCTCCCGCTCGTCCCCGGCTACCTCTCGGCCGTGGTCGGCGTCGCCCCGGCCGACCTCGAGCGGGCCGGGGCCCGGCGGGTGCTCGGGCCGAGCCTCCTCTTCGTCGCCAGCTTCTCGGCCATCTTCATCTGCCTCGGCCTCGGGGCGACCGCCCTCGGCTCGACCCTCCAGACCCACCGGGCGACCCTCGAGCACGTGGCGGCGGTGATCATCATCACCCTCGGCGTCGTCTTCATCGCCTCCCCGATGATCCCCCGCCTGAACCGGGAATGGCACGTCGACGCCCTGCTCGCCCGGGCCGGGAAGGGCGGGCCGCTGGTCGCCGGGGCGGCGTTCGCCGTGGCCTGGACCCCGTGCGTCGGGCCGACCCTGGTCGGGATCCTCGGGGCCGCGTCGCTATCGCGCAGCGAGGCCCACGGCGCCTTCCTGCTCGCCGTCTACTCGGCCGGCCTGGCCATTCCCTTCCTCCTCACCTCGCTCGCCTTCGGTCGGATGACGGCGGCCTTCGCCGTGGTCAAGCGCCACTACCAGGCGGTGATCGTCTTCGGCGGGGCCGTCCTCATCGCCATGGGCGTCCTCATCTGGACCGGCCAGCTCACGATCCTCAACGCCCACGCCCAGAGCGCCCTCGACAGCGTCGGCCTGGACTTCTTCAACATCTGATTGCTCTGGAGCCGGGTCGGGTCGGCGGGAGGCCGCGGGCGAAGCCGGCGATCCGGTGTTCGGCCGCGGCGGGCGGGGGGCTCAGGCGCGGGTGGCGTCGTAGCCCCACTGGGCCAGGCGCACCAGGGTGGGGAGGGGGACGCCGGTCGCCGACATCACGCACGTGTGCCCCGCCCGCCGCCAGGTGACGATCGACCGGCCGGCTCGGGTCAGCGTCAGGTAGCGGGTGCCGCGGCTCTCGAGCACCCGGGCCCCCGAGGGCTCGGGCAGCGCCGCCCCGCCGACGATGGTGTAGCCGGCGCTCGCCTGCCCGGGACCCGAGTAGTAGACGGTCATCGTCGGGCGTCCGTCGAGCCGGTCGGTCCGGGCGCCGGTGGTCCGCCACCCGAAGGCCCCCTCGAGGTAGGGGTAGCGGACGCCGTCGAGCTGGGTCCGGAGGGCCCCGCGGTGGGCCGGGTCGGGGGCCGGCGCCGGGACGGCCGGACCCCGGGCGGCGATCGCCGCGACCGCGGTCACCGACGGGGTGGCATCCCGCTGGAGGATGGCCACGACCCCGAGGGCGAGGACGCCGGCGGCGGCGAGGACGAGCCCGAGGGCCGGGCGCCGCGGCCGGGGCGCCGTCCCCGTCCCCGCCGCCCGTCCGGCGGCCACGGCCGCCCGGAGCGTCGGGGGGGCGGAGGGCTGGGCGGCCCGGACCGCCCGAACGGCCCGGGTCTGCTCGTCGAGCAGGCCGGCCAGTCCCGGGTCGGCGGCGATCCGCTCGCGCAGGCCCGGGGCCTCGGCCGAGCCGTCGGCGAGGGCGGCGATGTCGCGGTGGACGGCGGTGTCGCGGTGGAGGCGGCTCATCGGGTTAACGGACTCCGTCGGGTGGGGATCCATCCAGGGTCCGGACCACCTGCTGGCGGGCGCGGAAGAGGCGGCTCGTGATCGTCGCCTCCCGGGTCCCGAGCGCCCGGGCCGCCTCCCGGTAGGAGAGGCCGACGACGTCGACGGCGATCAGCGCCTCCCGGAACTTCGGGGGGAGTCCGGCGATCGCGGCGAACGTGTCCTTGGCCTCGAGGGCGGCCTCGGCGGTCTGACCCGTCCGGCGGTCGGCCGGCTCGGCGTCCTCGGGCTGGGCGACCGTCCGCGGCCGGCGGCCGGCCGTGCGCCGGGAGGTCAGGAACGTGTTGCGCAGGACCCGGAGGAGGTAGCCGAGGTCGTCGCCGCCCCGGAGGACCCGGGGCTTGGCCAGGACCCGGGCGAAGGTCTCCTGGACGAGGTCCTCGGCGTCGTCGCGCGACCCCGAGAGGGCCCAGGCGGCCCGGTAGAGACGATCGACGTGGTCGGGGAGCGAGGCCGGATCGAGCGTGTGAGCCGGCGTCTCGGCCCCCACGACGTCGGGCGGGGGGGCCGTCGAGCGCCGCGCGCCGCTCACTGCGCTGCGGCTGGTCGGAGCACCGGTCAAGGGTAGCGCCCGGGTCGCCTAGCATCCGCCGTATGGAGCCCCGCCCCGTCGCCGAGTCCCGGTCGACGCTGGTCCGCTGGATGGGGATCGTCGACGCCAACAGCACCGGCCTCGTCCACGGGGGGACGGTGATGAAGCTCTGCGACGAGGCCGCCGCCCTGGCGGCGGTCCGCCACGCCCGCCGCCGGGTGGTCACGGTCGGGATCGACCGGATGACCTTCCTGGTGCCGATCGCCATGGGCGAGCTCGTCACCTTCGCGGCCAGCGTCAACGCCGTCTGGCGCACCTCGATGGAGGTCGGGGTCCGGGTCACGGCCGAGAACCCGGTGACCGCGGAGGTCCGCCACACGAACTCGGCCTACCTGACCATGGTCGCCCTCGGCGAGGACGGGCGCCCGACCCCGGCCCCGCCCCTCCTGACCCGGACGGCGGCCGAGGACCGGCGGGGGCGCGACGCCCAGCTCCGCCGGGCCAACCGCCTGGCCGAACGCGAGCAGATCCTCCACCACCGGACCGACGCGTAAGGGCGACCACCGCTCCCTCCCCCCACCGAATCGCCAGGCGACCACGCTCGCCATATGCTTCCGCCGGTGACCTCGTCGCCGGCCGGGCGCGACCCCCTGGGCTTCCTCAAGCCGACCGCCGAGCGGTGGCCGCTGCTGCTCTGCCCGCTGATCCCGCTCGCCGTCGTCCTCGCCGTGGTCGGGGCCCCGGACGTCCTCGTCTTCGCCTGCTCGGCGATCGGGGTGATCCCCCCGGCCGCGCTGATGGGGCGGGCGACCGAGGAGCTCGCCGCCCGGTCGGGACCGGGGATCGGCGGCCTCCTGAACGTCACGTTCGGGAACGCTCCGGAGCTCATCATCGCCATCTTCGCCCTGGCCAGCGGACTCCACGAGGTGGTCAAGGCCTCGCTGGTCGGGTCGATCCTCGGGAACATCTTCCTCGTCCTCGGGGCCTCGATGCTGGCCGGGGGCCTCCGCCGGGACCGCCAGGAGTTCAGCGGGGCCGCGGCGACCGCCCAGTCCTCGGCCCTGATGCTCGCCGTCGCCGCCGTCGCCCTCCCGGCGGTCTACGTGCTCGCCCACGGCGACGGGCTTCCCCCGGCGGCGGCCGAGCTGGTCGACTACGGCGGGGGGGTCGAGCAGCTCTCCCTGGCCATCGCCGGCGTCCTCGTCGTCGGGTACGCCGCGCTCCTCCTGTTCTCGTTGAAGACCCACCGCGAGCTGTTCAACCCTCCGGGCCACGAGGCCGAGGCCACGTGGACGGCCCGCCGGGCCGTCGGCATGCTCGGCCTGGCCGGGCTCGCGGTCGCCGGGATGTCGGAGGTCCTCGTCCATTCGATCACCGGGGCCGCCAGGTCGGCCGGCCTCAGCCAGTTCTTCATCGGGGCGGTGATCGTCGCGATCGTCGGCAACGCCGCCGAGCACTGGGTCGCGGTCTCGGTCGCCGCCAAGAACCAGGTCGACCTGGCGGTGAACATCGCCATCGGCTCGAGCTCCCAGATCGCCCTGTTCGCCATCCCCGTGCTCGTCCTCCTGTCCCCGTTCGTCGGGCCCCACCCGATGGCGCTCGTCCTCAACGGATACGAGCTCGCCGCGCTCGTCCTGGCCATCCTGATCTCGGTCCAGGTCACGAGCCGGGGGAAGTCGACCTGGCTCGACGGCGTCCAGCTGCTCGCGCTCTACGTCGTCACCGCGCTCACCTTCGCCTTCGCCTGACCCCGCCGACCGGACGCGGTCGATACCCTCGACGGACGATGGCCGCCTCCGATCCCAGCTCTCCTCCGGCGCCGGCGACCGAGCGCCGGGAGCGGCGGCCGGCCCTCGTGGCCGGGGCCATCCTCGGGGGGCTCGTCGCCGTCTTCGCCGTCCTCAACTCCCAGTCGGTCGAGGTCAACTGGATCCTCGGCACCACCCGGACGCCGCTGATCGTCGTGATCGTCCTCTTCCTCCTGATCGGCTACTCCGCGGCCGTCCTCGCCGGCCGCCGGGGCCGGAGGCGTCCGGGGGGCCGGCGCGGCCGGCGCTGAGCGCAAGCTCGGACCGGGCGGGAGCGGCGATCCGCGGGTCCCGCCGCCCGCCGGCCGAGGTGGCGCGCCGCCTCGGGGCCCGCCCTATGATCGGCCGGCATGGCGGCGGCAAAGGCAAGGCGCACCGGGAGGTCGATTCTCGCCGTGACCACAACGCTCACCGTCACCCTCGCCGCCGCCGCCCCGGGGCTCGCCCCGGCCGGCTCGGCGGCCGCGCCCGGCCGCCCGCACGCCCACGCCGCCGACGCCTGCGACGGGAGCGTCGGGCTCCAGGTGTCCGACCGGCGCCCCCTCCAGCTGCGCCCGGTGCGCGTCGCGGCGATCTCGAGCGTCCCCGCCGACGCGGTCGTCTTCTACGACTTCAACTACGGGGACGGGAGCGACGACGCCGGAGCCCAGCCGAATGCCGTCCACGCCTACCAGGACACGGGCGCCTACGCGGTCAAGGTGACCGCGGTCACCACCTGCAACACGATGGTCAGCTCGCCCGAGCTCCGGGTCGTCGTCGGCGACGGCCTGCCCCCGGACGTGGCGATCGGCTTTCCCCACGCCGACCAGACCGCCCACTTCGGCCGCGCCGGCCTCCTCCTCCAGGGCACGGCCCGGGATCCGTCGGGCGTGCGCAAGGTCGAGCTGGCGATGCAGGTGCTCCGCGTCACCCGGTCGGCCACCCGGGCGGGCGCGGCCGGGGCGACGGCGGCGGCGACGACCCCCAAGACCGGGTGCTACTGGTACGACGGACACGTCAAGCTCCGGGCTCGGGGCTGCGCCTCCCCGCTGTTCTTCCCGGTCCACGTCACCGGGACCCATTGGTCGTTTCGGATGAATCCCCGGTCGCAGATCCCGCCCGGCGTCTACACCGCCCGGGTC
Organism: Solirubrobacteraceae bacterium; assembly: GCA_034664545.1. Lineage (GTDB taxonomy): Bacteria > Actinomycetota > Thermoleophilia > Solirubrobacterales > Solirubrobacteraceae > Palsa-513. The sequence goes on along the minus strand of JAXDHK010000039.1, from coordinate 3,258 downwards.
CGGGCGACCGACCGCCACGGGAACGCGAGCACCATCTTCTCGCCTAAGCTCGGCGACATCCTCGCCTTCAAGCTCGTCGCATGAGGCTCGCCCCCGCCATCCGCCGCATCGCCGTCGCCGGCGCCCTGGCGCTCGCCGGCCTCGCCGCGGCCACCCCGGGTCCGGCGGGCGCGGCCCAGGGCGCCTTCGTGCCCGGTCACCTCCTGGCCACCGGGCGGATGATCGCCGCACCGGCGGTCCTCGGGGACGGGCGCGTCCTCTTGACCGGCGGCTTCGGCTACTCGGGCATCCTCGCCTCGAACGAGATCTACCAGCCGGGCTCCGGCGCCTGGGTCCACGCCGAGCCGCTCGTCTCGCCCCGCTTCGGGCACACCGCGACCACCCTCTTCGACGGGCGGGTGCTCGTCGCGGGTGGGGCCAACCTGACCGCCAAGTACCTCGACAGCTCGGAGATCTACGACCCGGCGACCGGGAGCTGGACGATCTCGGGCGCGATGACCACCCCCCGGGCCTTCGCCACGGCGACGCTGATGCTCGACGGGAGGGTGCTGGTCGCCGGGGGGCGCAACCTGACGGCCCACGCCCTGGCCAGCGCCGAGGTGTTCGACCCGGGGACCGGGGCCTGGACCCGGGTGGCGAGCATGCAGGGGGCGCGCTACCACTACACCTCCGCCCTGCTCGAGGACGGCCGAGTCCTCGTGGCCGGCGGGTACGACGCCCACGACGTCCAGGTCGCGAGCGCCGAGGTCTTCGATCCCCGGACGAACGCCTGGTCGAGCGCCGGGCACATGCGCACGGCGCGGGCCAACCACACCGAGACCCGGCTGGCCGGCGGGCGGGTCCTCGTCGCCGGGGGCGGCGACCGCCCGACCGGGTTCGTCGACTCGACCGAGATCTACGATCCGGCGACCAACGCCTGGTCGGCCGGACCCCGGATGGCCACGGCCCGGGGGTTCGCCACGGCGACCCCCCTCCCGAGCGGCCGCGTGCTTTTGGCCGGGGGCTACGGCAACGACGGGGACCTGGCGAGCGCCGAGCTGTTCGACCCGCGCACCGGCCGCTGGTCGAGCGTCGGTCCGATGGCCACGCCCCGGGGCCAGGCGGCGGCCGCCCTCCTTCCCGACGGCCGCGTCCTGATCGCCGGGGGCCAGCGCTACACCGGCGCCTTCCTCCAGAGCACCGAGGTGTTCGACCCCAACCGGACGGCCCGGCTCGGGCCCACCGGGCTCCAGGTCTCCCCGGCCCGAGTCCGCGGCCAGCGCCGGATCACCCTGACCTACCGGGCGCCGGACGCCGGCTCGACGGTGATCCGGATCCAGCGGGCCCGGTCGGGCGGGGGCTGGGTCCGCCTGCCCGAGCGGATCGTCCACGCCGACTCGGCCGGACGCAACCGGGTCCTCGTCGCCCTGACCCGGGGCGCCCGGCGCTTCACGCCCGGGAGCTACCGCCTCGTGGTCGCCCGCCCGTCGGCCGGCACCGCGGCGGTCACCGTCGCCTTCACGATCGCGGCCTGACCGCGCCCCGGCCTCAGCGCACCCGGAAGCGGGTGATCACCGGGTCGGGGTCGAACTGCATGCCGGCGCCCCCGGCGGCGAAGCTCAGCGTGTGGGGGCCGGGCTTGAGCGTCGGGAGGCGGTAGCGGCCGACCGGGCAGATCCGGCGGCGGTCGTCGATCTGGCAGAGGCCGAACCGCGCGAACGGGTCGTCGGCCCGGTACTCGACCGTCGGCTGGCGACCGGTGAGCGCCGGGGGCGGCCGGACGCCGATCGTTCGGGGGGGCGCGAGCAGGCGGAGGAAGAGGTTCTCGACCCCGTTGGAGGCCGTGCCCACGAGGTTGTCGGCGCCCGACTCGAACACGGCGACCGTCCCCCCCCGCGAGACGACCGGCTGCTGGATCAGCGGGGAGCGCAGCTCGGGGCTCCGGGGGCGCGAGTCGGTGGTGACGTCGACCGTGGTCGTCAGCGCGTGGGTCAGGTCGCGCAGGTAGACGTTGGCCCCGGGGGCGGCCCCCGGGGCGAGGTCGTCGGAGAGGGAGGCGAAGATCACGTAGCCCCCGTCGGGGGAGATCGACGGGCCGTAGTTGTCGTCGATCCCCGGATCCCCGGTGTTGCTCAGGCTGACCATCGACGTCCGGTGGCGGAGCCGGTCGCGGACGTAGACGTTGGTGTGCCCGTTGGTCGGGTGGGTGGTCAGGTTGGTCGCGTCGGAGTCGAAGGCGACGTACCGACCGCTGGCGCTGATCGACGAGATCTGGGTGAACGGCGGGGCGACGGCGGCGTTCTGGCGCGTCGCCCCGTGTCCGAGGCTGACCAGGGCGGTCCGGTTGACCGCCGTGTCGTGGACGTAGACCTCCTCGGCGGGCTTCTTCTGGTGTCCGACGATGTTCCCGGCGGTCGAGGCGAAGGTGATGAAGCGTCCGTCGGCGCTGACCGACGGGTTCGACGACGGCCCGTCGGCCTGGGCTCCCCCGGCCCCGGTGCTCACCCGCCGGGTCGCGCCGGTCAGGAGGTCGTGCTCGAAGACGTCGGGCTTGCCGTTGTCGTCCCCGGCGATGAGGTTGTCGGCGTTCGAGGTGAAGGCGACGAACCGGCCGTTGCCCGACACCGCCGGCTGGTAGGAGTTGCCGTCGGTCGCCGACCCCCCGACCCCGGAGCTGATCAGCGTGACCGGGCCGTCGCCCCGCCGGACGAAGATGTTCGTCGTGGCCTTGGCCACCCCCGGCGCCAGGTTCGTCGCCCCGGAGGTGAAGGCCAGGACGCCGCCGTCGGCGCTCAGCGACGGCTGGCTCGACCCGGCGTCGGCCGGGCTCCCGTCGGGGGCGCTCGAGGCGAGCCGGCCGGTCTGGCCGAGGAGGTCGAAGACGTAGATCTGGGGCGCCCGGGCCACGACGCCGGGGATGGTCAGGTTGGTCGCCGCCGAGACGAAGGCCGTCGACCGGCCGTCGGCCGAGATCGCGGGCTGGCCGCTCGCCGCGTCGGGAACCACGAACGGGGGCGCCAGGAGGCTGGTCCGCCCCCCGGGGAGGGACGTCGCCGAGGCGCCCGGCGCGGCGGCCGCGAGGATGGCGGCGGTCACGGCCGCGGCCGTGGCGGCGGCGCCGGCGACGGCCAGCGCCCCCCGGGCCGGTCGTCTCGGGGCTCGCCCGGGGCGCGCCCTCCCGGCCGCGACGAACGCCGGGGGCCGGTCAGTCGACACGGGGAAGCGCCGCCGGTTCCCCGGGGGCCCGCTCGGCCCGCACCCCGCTCGGTCGACCGTCGG
>JAXDHK010000038.1:0-10616 GCA_034664545.1 Solirubrobacteraceae bacterium | reverse complement strand
GATTCGGGTCGCCGTAGGGAGCTGTACCCCCCTCGACGACGAGGTTGGCCGGGTCGACCGCCTTGACCGCGGCGTAGAAGGCGTTGAGCATCCCCCGGTAGATGGTCGGGCTCGACGGGAGCAGATGTCCGGCGCTCCGCGCCCACTGGGGGGTCAGGTAGATGGCCAGGTTCGGCTCGTTCCAGCATTGCCAGCTGCGGACCCGGGGGAGGGTGGCCCCCGGGCTCAGCGGGTCGGGGAACCGACCCGAGTAGCGCCGGGCCGCGGCCCGGGCGAACTGGGCGAGCTTCTGGGGGTCGGGCCGCCAGGTCCCGGCCGGGGTGCCCGCCGGCCGCCCGGCACCCTGGGCCCAGTCCGGAGCCCGGAGGATGGTCAGCAGGGGCTCGAGACCGCGCCCCCGGGCGTCGCGGACGGCCGCGTCGAGCGCCGTCCAGTCGTAGCCCGGCGAGGCGGGGTCGGTCGGGTCGAAGCCGGCGGCCGGCCGGACCGGGGCGACGACCGACCAGTCGACGTTGATCCGCACGACGGCCGCGTGCTCGGCGGCGGCCCGACCCAGCCACTCGGCCCGGACGCCGGGGTCGGGCGAGGCGAAGTCAGGAGACAGGAACCCGGTGCGCAGGCCGGTCGCCCCGGCGGCCGGGGCCGCGAGCACGCCGGCGGCGAGGGCGGAGAGGAGGACCAGCTGGGCGAGCCACCGCTTCGGGCGACCCGCGGTCACGCGGTCGGGGGTGGCGGGGGGTTGCCGCGGCGACGGCGGGCGATGACGATGGCCAGCGCCCCGATCAGGAGCGCCACGAGGACGATGGGGAGGACCGGGGAGATCCCGCCGCCCGAGCTCGTCGTCGCGGTGGTGACCCGGGGGAGCGACGCGACGGCGGTCGGAGCCGACGCCGGGGGGGAAGTCGGGGAGGCGGAGGACCCGCCGGACGCCGGCTTGTGGGCGGCGGCGGCCGGGGCGCCGGCCGCAGCGAGGGCGGCGGCGGCGACCCCGTCGGCCCCGTGGGCGGCGAGCGCCTGCTTGGTGGCCGAGCTGACCGCCGATCCGTGGCTCCCGAGGCCGGTACTGGCCGAAGGCGGCTGGTTGCCGCCGGCCGCGGGGACGGTCTCGAAGTACTGGTCGACCGCCGAGTTCCCGGGCGGGGCGACCGAGGCGGCCCGGGCCGGGCCGGAGAGGACGAGCATGGCGGCGAGGAGCAGGAGAGCGGCCGCGAGGAGCGACCGGCCCGGACGGGAAATGGGCATCGAGAACTGGTACGCACGGACGCCGTCCCGGCTGACACGGCCTCGTTGCGTCAGGCTGGCCGGGCCGGAGCCGTACTAGTCAGCGAATGCCCGCGACGACGAGAGCCCAGGCGGCGCCGGCGACGCTCGGGCTCGTCCGGCCGGACCCCCGGGGGGCGGCGGCGTTCGGCCTCGCCTTCCTCCTGCCGACCTACCTGGCCTTCGCCGGGGGCGGCTACGACGACGTCCTGCGCGACGAGGTCGGCCTCGGGATCTGGTGGGTCCTGCTCCTCGGCGTGGCGGTCGGCGTCCTCCCCCTGGCGAGCTGGGACCGGCGCTGCTGGATCGGCCTGGCCGCCTTCGGGGCCTTCGTCGTCTGGAGCGGCCTGGCCATCACCTGGTCGCAGAGCAGCGAGCGGAGCGTCAACGAGCTGGCCCGCCTGTCGATGTACGCCGGGATCCTCGTGCTCGCCCTGGCCACGATCACCCCGGGGGCCCGCCGCCAGGCCGTGTCCGGGTTGGCCGCCGGGATCGGGCTGGTCGGGCTGGCCGCCCTGCTCTCCCGCCTGCACCCGTCGTGGTTTCCGGCCAACCTGACCGTCGACTTCCTGCCCCTGGCCCGGAGCCGCCTGGCCTACCCCCTGAACTACTGGAACGGCCTGGCCGGGCTCCTGGCCCTCGGCGTCCCGGCGACCCTGGCCGTCGCCGACTCGGCGCGCCGCCTGCCCGTCCGGGCCCTCGCCGCGGGCAGCCTTCCGGTCACGGCGGCCGCCGTCTTCCTGACCGGGTCGCGCGGGGGGGCGCTCGCCGTGGGGGCCGGTCTCGCCGTCTACCTGGCCCTGGCGCCCGAGCGCCTGCCGAAGCTCGCCACCGTGGCCAACGTCGGGATCGGGTCGGCGGTGATGGTCGCGAGCATCGCCGGGCGCCCGTCCCTCGACCACAACCTCGGGACGGCCCTCGCCCACCAGGAGGGGAGCCAGCTGATCGTGATCGGCCTGCTCACCTGCGCCGGGGTCGGGCTCGTCGAGGTCGGGATCGGCCTGGCCGCCCGCCACGCCCGCCGTCCGGGATGGGTCGCCGTCTCCCCCCGGCGGGCGCTCGCCCTGGCGGCGGTCACGGCGATCGCCGCGGCTGGGGTGTTCGCGGCGGCCGGGGGTCCCGGGGCGGCCAGCCGCCAGTGGGAGTCCTTCAAGAACCCGCTCCTCGCGCTGCCCGTGGCCGGCCAGGACAGCTTCCAGCGGTTCGGGGCGGTCAGCGGGAACGGGCGCTACCAGGCCTGGTCGTCGGCGCTCGACGCGGCCGCGGCCCACCCGTGGGGCGGGATCGGCCCGGGGACCTTCGAGTTCTGGTGGGAGTCCCACGGGTCGCTGGTCGTCTACCTGCGCAACGCCCACTCGCTCTTCTTCGAGACCGCCGCCGAGGTCGGCTTCGTCGGCCTCGGCCTGCTCGTGATCGCGCTCGGACTCCTCGTCGGGAGGGGCGTGTCCCGGGTGCGGGGTGCTGATCCGGAGCGGCGCCTGGTGCTCGCGGCGGTGGTCGGCGGGTGCGTGGCCTTCCTCGTGTCGGCCGCGGTGGACTGGGTCTGGCAGCTCCCGGCGGTGGTCGCGGCGTTCCTCGTGCTCGCGGCGATCGCCCTCGGTCCGGCCGGGGCCGGGTTCCCGACCGGCGGGCGCCGCGGGCGCGGACGCCTCGATCCGGCCGGCGCCGGGCCGGACGGCGCCAGGGCGGACGCCAGGCCCGCGGCCGGAGGGCTTCGCGGGCGTGGACGCCTCGATCCGGCCGGGGCCGGGTCGGTCGGCGCCGGGGCGGACGCCGGGCCCGCGGCCGGCGGGCTCCGCGGGCGTCGGCGCCTCGTGCTGGTCGGGGTCGCGGTGGCGGCGATCGCGGCAATCGGGATTCCCCTGGTCGGGACGAGCGAGCTCCGCAAGAGCCAGGCCCAGGCGGCCGGGGCGCACCTCGGCCCGGCGCTGGCCCGGGCCAACGCGGCGGGCCACGTCGAGCCGTTCGCGGCCGGACCCCCGCTCCAGCGGGCGCTCGTGCTCGAGCTGGCCGGGCGCTACGCCGACGGGGCGGCGGCGGCGGCCGCGGCGACCCGTTCGGCCCCGACCGACTGGCGCAACTGGCTCGTCCTCTCCCGCCTCGACGCCGAGCGGGGGGCCCCCGGCCCGGCGCTCGCCGCCTTCCGCCGGGCCCGGACGCTGAACCCGCACTCGCTGGTGTTCCTCCGGTGACCCCTCGAGACTTCGACCCCGGCGAGCTCCCGGACGACCTAGATCCGCCCGACCGAACGGCCCTGGCCGCGACGGCCGCCCGCCTGGTCGCCGCCCGCCCGGTTCCGAGCCCGGGGTTCCGGGGCGACCTGCGCCGGGAGACGCTCGCCCGCGGCGGCGTCCTCCACCGGCGCCCGGCGCGGCTGCGCCGACGGGTGCTCGCCTTCGTGGTCGCCGGGGCCCTCCCGGTGCTCGTCGCCGCGAGCGGGCTGACCGGCTCGGGGCCCTTCGCGCCCCCGGCCGACGGCGCCGCTCACGTCGCCCAGACCCGATGATCGTGTCGGGCCCGGATCGCGGTTAGCTGCATTCTGGTCCGGCGAGCGCGCCGGCCCCCCCGGGGACACCCGCTCAAGGGCGACATCGTCTGGATCCACTTGGATGTCGAGGGTGTCAAGCACGGCCACGCTGGGTCCCCAATCCCGGAATCCCGTACTTCGCTCGGGTGATGCTCGAGCCCGACCACGTGGTCCTGGCCTACGCCGACCCCCAGCGCATCGCCGGGGAATAGCGGGCCGACGATCCCGCTACCGGCCGCCGGTCCCGTCGAGCTCCCGGCGGAGCTTGCGCAGCGACCGGGAGAGGATCTGCTGGACGTTGGCCAGGCTCAGGTCGAGCAGCGCGGCGATCTCCGGGCCCCGGAGATCGCCCCCGAAGCGCAGGGCGATCACCTGGCGCTCCCGCTCCCCGAGGGTGGCCAGCGCCGCCCCGAGCGCCGGGTCGAGCCCGAGCGTCCCCTCCTCGGGTCCCGGGGTGCTCAGGAGGAGGCTCTCCTCGACCCCGCTCTCCCCGAGCGGGACCGGCGGGGCCGCCGGGCGCCGGCGGTGGTGGTCGATCAGGAGGTTGTGGGCGATGGCCAGGAGCCAGGTCCCGACCGAGCCCCTGGCCGGGTCGTACCGGCCCCAGGCCCGGACCGCCCGCTCGAAGGTCAGCTGGGTCAGGTCCTCGGCGTCGGCCCGCCGGTCGACCCGGTAGGCGAAGAACCCGAAGACCCGCCAGACGTATTCGTCGTAGATGTCGGCGAGGTCGATGACTCTTCCCAGGGCTCGTGTCCATTTCGGGCGCCCATCGGCCTCTCGCCGCCGACCCCCTGACCGAGCCCACTGTACAAACGCCCGCACCCGGCGTATCGTGCAGCCGACCACGGGCCTTCTGGGCAAGGAGCCGCGGCGGTCGCCGTGGACGGAAAGGGGGGAGGGATCAATCTCGTGCGCGTGACGGTCCAGCGGTTCCAGGCACGCGCCGAGGAGTCCGGTCCGGGCGAGGACGCCCCGATCGCCTTCGCCGCCCTCGAGCGCCAGCACGCCGCCCTGGCCGGCGAGCTCCGCGCCGCCTTCGAGCGCCTGCTCGCCTCGAGCGCGTTCACCCTCGGGGCCGAGGTCGCCGCCTTCGAGGCCGAGTTCGCCGCCTTCTGCGGCGCCGCCCACTGCGTCGGGGTCGGGTCGGGCACGGCCGCCCTCGAGCTCGCCCTCCGGGCCGCCGGGATCGGGCCCGGCGACGAGGTCGTCCTCGCCGCCCACGGCTTCGCCGCCTCCGCCCTCGCCGTCGTCCACGCCGGGGCCCGGCCCGTCTTCTGCGACGTCGACTGGGAGACCGGGCTGATCGACCCCGACTCGGCGGCCGCCGTCCTCGGCCCCCGGACCGCGGCGATCATGCCCGTCCACCTCTACGGCCAGGTCTGCGACATGGACGCCGTCCGGGCCCTCGCCGCCCGGGCCGGGCTCTTCGTCCTCGAGGACGCCGCCCAGGCCCACGGGGCCCGGTGCGCCGATCGCCGGGCCGGGAGCCTCGGCGACGCCGCCGGGTTCTCCTTCTACCCGAGCAAGAACCTCGGCGCCCTCGGCGACGGGGGTGCCGTGGTCACCGACGACGACGGGATCGCCCGGCGGGTCCGCGAGCTCCGCGACCTCGGCCGCCGGCCCGGGACCGGCGAGTTCGCCGGGGGGCGCAACGAGCGCCTCGACGGGCTCCAGGCCGCCCTGCTCCGGGTCAAGCTCCCCCGCCTCGACGGGTGGAACGCCCTCCGGCGCGACCACGCCCGCCGCTACGCCGGGGACCTGGCCGACGTGGCGATGCTGCTCCGAGAAAGAACGAGCACGCCGTGCGTCTTCCATCTCTTCCCGATCCGCGTCCCGTGCCGCGACGAGCTCGCCGCCCACCTCGCCGCCCGGGGGATCGCCACCGGGATCCACTACTCCCCGGCGATCCACGACCAGCCCGCCTTCGCCCGGCTCCCGGCCCCCGGGGTCGAGCTCCCCGCGTCCGAGCGCTGGGCCCGGGAGGAGCTCTCGCTTCCGATCGGCCCCGAGCTCCGGGAGGACGAGCGCCGCCGGATCGTCGACGCCACCCTCGGGCTCCTCGCCGGAGCCGAGCTCGAGGCCGGCCGTGCCTGACGGCGAGCCCCCGGCCGGGATCCGCGTCGGCCTCGTCGGGCTCGGCTACTGGGGGCCCAATCTCCTCCGGGTGCTCGCCGACCTCCCCGCGGTCGAGGTCACCTGGATCTGCGACCTCGACGAGGCTCGCCTGCGCCGGTACGCCCGCCGGTATCCGGCCACCCGGCCGACCCGCCGCTTCGACGACCTCCTCGCCGACCCGGGGCTCGACGCGATCCTCATCGCTACCCCGGTGTTCACCCACTTCGACCTCGCCTCCCGGAGCCTCGCCGCCGGGAAGCACACCTTCGTCGAGAAGCCGCTCGCCCTCTCGGTGGCCGATGCCGATCGCCTCCTCGACCTCGCCGCCGACCGCCGCCTCACCCTCATGTGTGGTCACACGTTTCTCTACAGCCCCCCCGTCCGTCACATCCGGGGGATGCTCGACCGGGGTGAGCTCGGCGACATCTACTTCATCTCCTCGAGCCGGGTCAACCTCGGGCTCCACCAGCGCGACGCCAGCGTGATCTGGGACCTCGCACCCCACGACTTCTCGATCCTCCACCACTGGCTCGGGGGGATGCCCAAGTCGATCCGGGCCCTCGGCCGGGACTCGATCGTCAAGGGCATCGCCGACGTCGCGTTCATCACCCTGTCCTACGCCACCGGCCTCATCGTCAACGTCGAGCTCAGCTGGCTGGCCCCGTCCAAGCTTCGCCGGACGGTGCTGGTCGGGAGCGAGAAGATGGTCGTCTACGAGGACGGGGCCCCCGAGGCCGTCCGGGTCTTCGACCACGGCGTCGTCTACGAGGACCCCGAGACCTTCGGCGCCTACCAGCTCTCCTACCGGACCGGGGACATCACCTCGCCCAAGCTCGAGACGACCGAGCCGCTCGTCACCCAGATCGGGGACTTCGTCGCCGCCGCCGGGGCCGGCGCCCCCCGACCGCAGGAGGCTCGGCTCGCCCGGGACGTCGTCCACATGCTCGAGGCCGCCGAGTCCTCGCTGCATCGCGACGGGGCCGAGGTCGAGGTGAGCCCGTCGCGCTTCTCGAGGCTCGGCGCGTGAGCACGGCCGGAGCGAGCACCCGCGAGGCCCCCGTCCGGCCCCGCCCCGACCGGCTGGTCGCCCGGCGCTACGCCCGGCGGGACTTCTACCTCCGCCGGCTCCTCGCCCTCTCCGACCTCCTCTGCGTCGGCGCGGCCCTGATCGCCATGCTCGCCGCCTCGATCGACGGCCTCGACGCCCGGCGGGCCCTCTACGCCCTGGCGACCGCCCCGGCCTGGGTCGTCCTGTTCAAGCTCTACGGCCTCTACGAGCGCGACGTCAAGCGGATCAGCCACACCACGGTCGACGACGTGCCCGCCCTCTTCCACGCCCTCCTCGTCGGCTGCCTGCTCGAATGGGTCTACTTCCAGGCGGTCGGGGCCGGGAAGCTGATCTTCGTCGAGATCCTCCTGTTCGCCGGGATCGCCGGCGGCCTGGTGACCGCCGGGCGGGTGTTCGTCCGGGCGCTGATCACCCGGACCGTCAGCGCCGAGCGGGTGCTCGTGATCGGCAGCGGTCCGGCCCTCCAGGCCCTGGTCGGGAAGATGCGCACCCACCCCAAGTACCGGCTCGACCCGATCGGGATCATGGCCTCGGCCGAGGCCGCCGACGCGTTCGGCCTGCCCCTGCTCGGGCGGTTCGGGACCCACTCGCTCGAGGATCTCGTGCTCGCCCACCGGGTCGGCCGGGTCGTCGTCTCCGACGCCGAGCTCGAGGAGTCCGAGCTCCTGACCGTCCTGCGGGAGTGCAAGGCCGCCTCGGTCAAGGTGAGCATGCTCCCGGCGATCGCGAGCGCGATCGGCCCGAGCGTCGAGGTCGACGATGTCGGGGGGATCACCGTGCTCGGGATCAACCCCCCGGTCCTCTCCCGGACCTCGGCCCTGGTCAAGCGGACCGTCGACCTGATCGGGTCGAGCGTCCTCCTGGTGGTGTTCGGCCCGGTGATGCTCGTCCTGGGCCTGCTCGTCCGGCTGACCTCGCCCGGGCCGGCGTTCTTCCGCCAGGCCCGGATCGGCAAGGCCGGGCGGGTGTTCACCCTGCTCAAGCTCCGGACGATGGTCGTCGACGCCGAGGCCCGGCGGGAGGCCCTCCTCGCCGCCTCCAAGGACCCCGGGTGGCTGCACCTCGACATCGACCCCCGCGTGACCCGGGTCGGCGGCTTCCTGCGCCGGACGAGCCTCGACGAGCTCCCCCAGCTGTGGAACGTCTTCCGGGGTGAGATGAGCCTCGTCGGGCCCCGGCCGCTGATCGCCGCCGAGGACTCGATGGTCGACGAGTGGGCCCGCGGGCGCCTCGACCTCACCCCGGGCATCACCGGCCTCTGGCAGGTGCTCGGGCGGACCAGCCTCCCGTTCGAGGAGATGGTCAGGCTCGACTATCTCTACGTGACCAACTGGAGCCTCTGGGGCGACATCCGCCTGATGCTCCGCACCCTCCCGGTCGTCCTCCGGCGCAGCGGGGCGAACTGATCCCGCCTGGCGCCCGGCCATGAGGATCATGTACGTGGTCGGGGCCCGGCCGAACTTCGTCAAGGTCGCCCCGGTCATCGCCGAGGTCCGCCGGCGCCTCCCCGACGTCTCCGACACGGTCGTCCACACCGGCCAGCACTACGACACCCTGATGTCGGACGTCTTCCTCGAGGAGCTGGGCGTCGGGCGGCCCGACCACATGCTGGGCGTCGGGTCGGCCTCCCACGCCATCCAGACCGCCCGGGTGATGGAGCGGATCGAGCCGGTGCTCGTGGACGAGCGGCCCGACCTCGTGATCGTCCCCGGGGACGTCAACTCGACCCTGGCGGTGACCCTCGTCGCCGCGAAGATGGGGATCCGCCTCGCCCATCTCGAGGCCGGCCTCCGAAGCTTCGACCGGACGATGCCCGAGGAGATAAACCGGATCGTCGCCGACGAGTTCGCCGACCTCCTCTTCGTCCACTCCGACGACGCCGTCGAGAACCTCGGCCGGGAGGGGATCGAGGCCGAGCGGATCCACTTCGTCGGGAACACGATGATCGACTCCCTCCTCGCCATGGAGCCCCGGTTTCGGGCCGCCGGGTGCCCCGGGCGTCTCGGCTTGCGCCCGGGCGGCTACCTCCTCGTGACCCTCCACCGCCCGGCCCTGGTCGACGGGCCGCTGCTCGGGGAGGTGATCGACGCCCTCGGCGAGGTGGCCCGCGAGCTTCCGGTCGTCTTCCCCGCCCACCCCCGGACGGCCAAGATGCTCGACGGCGGCCGGGCCCCGGCCGGGGTGATGGTGGTCGAGCCGCTCGGCTACGTCGACTTCCTCTCGCTCGAGGCCGATGCCGCCGGCGTCCTGACCGACTCGGGCGGGGTCCAGGAGGAGACGACCTTCCTCGGAGTTCCGTGCTTCACCCTCCGGGCGAACACCGAGCGCCCGGTCACGGTCCGGGCCGGGACGAACGTCCTCCTCGGGCTTGATCCGGCCCGGATCGCCGACATCCTCCCGGCGCTGGCCCGGGGGTCGGGCGCGGGGGAGAGGGCGGTCACGCCGCTCCCCGGGTGGGATGGGCGCGCGTCGGAGCGGATCGCCGACGTGCTCGCCCGGGAGGGGGTCGCGGCGGCCACGAGCGGCGCCGGTTAGGCGAGGCCGAGCGCGACGCCCGCGGCTACGGGCGAGGCGACGGGTAGGCGGCCATCCCGCCGTGCGGCGCCACCAGGACGGCGGTGTCGAACGCGTCACGGGTGTGAAGCACGACGAGATACTCCCGAGGATCCGCCGAGGACGCCTCGCTCGGGACGACGACCCTGACCACGTCGCAGTGCGACCACCGGTGCGGTCGGGCGCTCAGTCCCGTGTCGTGCCAGGGACCGGCCGAGGTCAGATCGTCGAGGTCGTAGGTCGTGCGCCTGAGGTCGGTTCGACTCCCGCTGTTGTTCCCGAACACCTGGATCACGTTGGACCGGGCCTCCCCGAGAAGCGCCCCGTGACCGATGCCGAACCGGTTGTTGTTCTGGACCCAGTCGAGGTAGATGCTCCCGTGGCCCGTCACCTCGCCGCTGCCTGAGACTATCTTCACGTGTAGATGCGGGGAGTCGGCGTGCGGGACGCCGGCGAACACGATGACCGGCTCACCGTTGCGCGTGGCGCTGCACAGCGCGAAGCTCGGATGGTAGCGGTCCTCAGACACCTTCCTCCGCGGAGTCCACTCGGCCCCGTCGTAGGCCCGGTAGTAGATGAACTCCTCGTCGTGGTAGAAGACATAGATGCGGTCGTTGAGCACCTCGGCCGCGATACACGGCGGCGAATATCCCAGGCCCGCGGGGGCATACGACCCGACTATGCCGGTGGCGAACCCCCGGGGCGAGAGCTCCTTGAGCTCCGGTGGCTCCCACGCCACGTCCGGATTACTCAAAGTCCTGTAGCGAACCTCGTACTGGTTGTTACCCCGCTCCTGGTCGTCGAAGAAGAGGAACACCTGGCCGTGATGCACACAGGTGGCAAGTGATCCCTTGGAACCAGGCGTATAGCAGTGGTGCTCGCGGATCGCCAGGTGCTTCAGGGCGCCGTCCTCGTGAAGCTCGATCCTGAAGATGTTGACCGGCCACCACGGGACTATCGACTGCGCGATCGCGTACAGCCCGTCCTGGTAGACATAGGGCTCCCGGAGATCCGGGACCACCTCCGACCACCTCGCGTCACCGTCGTTTCCCATCGGGCCAGCCTACCGTTGCCGGATCGACGCGGGCGCTC
>JAXDHK010000037.1:0-3118 GCA_034664545.1 Solirubrobacteraceae bacterium | reverse complement strand
TCGTGCGCAGCGAGACTCCCGCCGTCTGGCAGGTCGCCGGGGTCGGGCCGGATCAGCGGTCGCTCGACATCATCTTCACCGTCGGGGGCTGCCTCGGCCCGGGCGCCCGGGCGTCGGTCCGGGAGACGCGGACCTCGGTGACGCTGGCCGTCCGTGAGGACGCCCCGGCGCGGGGAGGGCTGGGGCAGGCGTGTCCGCTCTTCGTGGGGCAGGGCACGCTCCACGTGCCGCTCGCGGCCCCGTTGGCCGGCCGCCGGGTCCTCGGCCAGAGTCCGGCCGGATCGTTCATCCCCACCGGCCTGGTGGTGGCCGGCGGGAAGCTCCGCTTCAAGGTCCCCCGGCTGATCGGCTTCGCCCCGGGAGACGCGAGGCGCGCCCTCGAGCCCGATCGCTTCCACCCGGTCGTGACCCGGCGATCGGGGGGAGGCGGCGTGCTCCAGGTGATCGCCCAGGCCCCGGCCCCGGGGACCCCCCTTGGCGCGGGCGGGGTCGTTCGTCTGCGGATCGGGCGGCGCTGAGCAGTCGCTGAGAGGGTGGCGAGCAGGCACCTTGCCGTGGTAGGCTCGAAGAGCGCTCCGACCTCGCCGGTTTCGGGGCGCGCTGGCCAGAAGGGGACGCGGGGGCCCGTCACGCGGGCTCCACGGCGGACTGCTTCTCGTTGTTTCTCAAGCGTCACGAGGAGCCGTCCCGATGCCGTCCGCCAAGACCAGCCCTTCCCCGACCCCGGGCCCAACCCGACTCCCCCCGGAGTCGCCGGCCGCAGCCGTCCGGGCCGTCGACGGCCTGCGTCCGACCGAGCCGGGCGTCGAGGCGATGGAGAACGAGACGACCGAGCGGGTGGCCAACGCCGTCGTGACCATTGTTCCCTTCCTGCTCCTCTTCGTCGCCGGGTGGCTGGCCTGGGGTGGACTCCTCCACTGGCAGGACCTCGTCGTCATGTCCGTCACCTACCTGTTGACCGGGCTCGGCGTGACCGTCGGCTACCACCGGCTGTTCACCCACCGGAGCTTCAAGACGGGCAAGGCGGTCCGGATGGTGCTCGGAGTGCTCGGGTCGGCGGCGAGCGAGGGTTCGGTGATCGAGTGGGTGGCCACCCACCGGATGCACCACCGCTTCTCCGACCGCGACGGGGATCCCCACAGCCCGCACGTCGGCTTCGGCGGCGGGTGGCGCGGGGCGGTGCGCGGTCTCGTCCATGCCCACGTCGGGTGGACGTTTCGGGGGGTCGAGCGGGCGAGCACCGAGCACTACGCCCCGGACCTCCTGGCCGATCCGGTCGTCCGCTTCGTCGACCGGACGTTCCCGATCTGGATCGTCGCCGGCCTGGCCTTCCCGACGCTGCTCGGGCTGGGTCTGACCGGGACCGCCGCCGGGGCATTCACCGGGTTCCTCTGGGGCGGGGCGGTCCGGGTCTTCTTCCTCCACCACGCGACGTTCTCGATCAACTCGCTCTGCCACTTCTTCGGCCGCCAGGAGTTCGACACCCGCGACCACTCGCGCAACCTCATGTGGCTGGCGTTCCCGACGCTGGGCGAAGCCTGGCACAACAACCACCACGCCTTCCCGACCTCCGCCCGGCACGGCCTCGGCCGCTGGCAGCCCGACCCGTCGGCCTGGGCCATCCGCGCCCTCGAGCTGACCGGCCTGGCCTGGGACGTCGTGCGCATCTCCCCGGCCCGCCGGGAAGCCAAGGCGCTCGGCGGGACGACCGGGTAGAGCCGCTTCCCCGCGGGCGCCTGGGCGGCGGGGCGGTTGGGAGGGAGCCGGGCCCGGAGCGGCGGCGCGACGGCGAGTCAGCCGGTCTGGCTGGCCAGCCAGTGCTCGATCGCGGCCACGCGCTCCTCGAGGGCGCTGAGGCGATCCTCGTCGGGAACCGCGGCCGCCGCGCCCCCGACCCCACCGGCCGCGGCCGCGGGCTCGGCGTCGTCGACCAGCTCGCCCTGGTCGGCGACCAACTGGCGGGCCTCGGCGACCTGGGCGGCGGCGGCCTCGGTCTGGTAGCGGACGAGCCGGGGGGACTGGGCGTCGGGATCGAGCGGGGGCTCGAGGCCGTAGTGCGCGAAGAGGGCGGCCTCCTCCTCGGCGGTCAGCTGTCCGTCGGGCTCGACGCTCGGAGCCCGCTTGATCAGATCGGCGGGGTAGGCGACGCGGATGTGGTCGCGGGCCATGCTCGCATCCCCGAGGGGCACGAACGACAGGCGCCGGCCGAAGAGACCGGTCTTGACCGAGGCGAAACCGGGGCTGCTCGAGTGCTTGTCGTAGTAGATCTCCTCGAGCCGTCCGACCCGCTCGCCCTCGGTGTCGAGGACGTCCTGGCCGCGCCACTCGCTGATGCGCTCGATATCGAACATCGGGCTCCCTTCTGGCCTGGGTCGGTGCGTAGGCGCATACCCCCGAGCGCCGGGGGTCAATCCTGTCGCCGTCAGTCGTAGGCGATCGCGGCGAGCAGGTCGAGCCGTGCGGCCCGGCGGGCCGGGGGGATGGCGGCGAGGACGCCGAGGCCGGCGGTCAGGGCGAAGAGGCCGGCGACGGCGAGGACGGGCACCGAGAAGCGGAGGCCCTCGTCGTGGAGGGAGGCGGTCACCACGGCGGCGAAGAAGACGCCCAGGGTGAGGCCGAGGGTCCCGCCGATCAGGGCGGTGATCACGCTCTCGTAGCGGACGATCCGCCGGATCGTCCGCCGGGAGGCGCCGAGCGCCCGGAGGGTGCCGAGCTCGCGGCGGCGCTCGTGGATCGAGAGGGTCAGGGTGTTGACGATCCCGAACAGCGAGACGAACACGCTGATCGCCAGGAGGGCGTAGAAGAGGTAGAGGATGCTGTTGAGGCTGTTGGACTCGACGTCCTTGAGCTGCTGCTCGGACCGGGCTCGCGTCTCGGGGAAGGCGGCCAGGGCGTTGTTGACCCTTCGCCCGGCGGCGGCCATGTCGGTCCCGGGGACGAGCTTGACGAGGATGCGCCGGGCGCGCAGCTCGTGGAAGAGGTGGTCGAAGGTCGGGAGGGCGACGCTGTAGCCGCCGAGGAGCGCCCGGTCGCGGTAGATCCCGCGGACGGTCAGCTCGGTCTGCTTGCCCGACGGGGTGGTGACGACGAAGTGGCTGCCCACGTTGAGATCGGCCCG
>JAXDHK010000036.1:0-4133 GCA_034664545.1 Solirubrobacteraceae bacterium | reverse complement strand
GCCGCCGGCGAGGCGCTCAACCCCGAGGTGCTCCGGGCCTGGACCGAGGCCACCGGCCTCGACATCCGCGACGGGTACGGCCAGACCGAGACCGGCCAGCTGACCGGGATGCCGATCGGCGAGCCGGCCCGCCCCGGGTCGATGGGCCGCCCGCTCCCGGGCGTCCGCCTCTGGGTCGAGGACGGGGAGCTCGTCGCCGACCCGGACACGATTCCGACCTTCTTCCTCGGCTACGCCGGCGACCCGGCCCCGGCCGGGCCCTGGCGGACCGGGGATCTCGTGACCGAGGACGCCGACGGCTACCTCCACTTCGAGGGCCGCTCCGACGACGTGATCATCTCCGCCGGCTACCGGATCGGCCCGTTCGAGGTCGAGTCGGCCCTGGTCTCCCACCCGGCCGTGGCCGAGGCGGCGGTCGTCGGCGCCCCGGACGACGAGCGCGGGGCGGTCGTGCGGGCGGTGGTCGTCCTCCGTCCGGGCTACGACCCCACGGCCGCGCTGGCGAGGCTGCTCCAAGAACACGTCAAGAGCATCACGGCCCCCTACAAGTACCCGAGGATCGTCGATTTCGCGACCGAGCTCCCGACGACCGCCTCGGGGAAGGTCCGCCGGGCCGCGCTCCGGGGGTAGCCGGCGTCGAACATCCGTCCGGGGCCGCCGCCCGGGGGGACGCCGACCGGCCGGCGCGCTACGGTCCTCGTGTGTCAGCTGCCAAGACCGAGAACCTTCACAAAATCGACCACATCGTGGTCGTGATGCTCGAGAACCGGTCGTTCGACCACATGCTCGGCTACCTCTCGGTCGAGGGCGGGCGGCCCGACGTCGACGGGCTCGCCGCCGGGATGGCCAACCAGCACGCCGGGCACACCTACCCCGTCCACCACCTCCCGGCCGGGGCGTTCGCGACCGGCGCGCTCGGCCCTGACCACTCGGGCGCCGGGGTCGCCCGCCAGGTGAATGGGGGGAAGATGGACGGCTTCGTCGCCGCCTACGCCGAGGCCCTGGCCGGGCGCGGGCTCGGGGGGGTCGACCCGGGGCCGGTGATGGGCTACTACGGGGCGGAGGAGCTCCCGACCTACGACCACCTGGCCGGGGAGTTCACCATCTGCGACCGGTGGCACAGCTCGGTCCCCGGGGCGACCTGGCCCAACCGGCTCTACGCGCTGACCGGGGCGGCCGACGGGAGCCACGACGACCGGCCGGTGCTCCCGCTCTACGACAAGCACTCCTTCGTCCGCCACCTCGACGCGGCCGGGGTCTCGTGGAAGTGGTACTCCTACGCCCCGGGGACGCTCCGGTGCGTCGACGGCGAGTACCTCGTCGGCCGCCACGACCACTTCGCCTTCGTCGACCGGGTCAAGCTCCGGTGGCCGACGGTGATCGAGGAGTCGGTGACGATCGACGCCGGGAGCGCGAGCTTCCTCGAGGACGCGGTCCGCGGGGACCTGGCGGCGGTGTCGTGGATCGACCCGAACTTCTACGACCTCGACCTCGTCGGGTCGCCGTCCAACGACGACCACCCGCCGTCGGACGTGGCCGAGGGCCAGGAGCTCGTCTTCCGGATCTACAACGCCCTGGCCACCGGTCCGAAGTGGGACAAGACGCTCCTCGTCGTCGTCTACGACGAGCACGGCGGGTTCCACGACCACGTGGCCCCGCCCGAGGCGCCCGACGACGATCCCGAGGGCTTCGGCCGCTACGGGGTCCGGGTCCCGGCGCTGATCGTCTCGCCGTGGGCCGCCCCGGGCGCGGTCTCCCACACGCTCTTCGACCACACGTCGGTGATCAAGACGATCATGGAGCGCTTCTGCTCGGACGAGCTCGTCCACCACCACGGGATCGATGCCCTGAAGCATTGGTTGGAGCGGGGGCATCCCCACTACCTGGGCCGGCGGGTAGAGGCGGCGACGGGACTCGGCCAGCTTCTCTCCGAGCCTCGGGCCCGACCCGCTCCGGACCGGGAGGCGCTCGGCCGGCGGCTGGCCGGGACGCGAGCCGAGCTGGCCGCCGCCGCCGTCCGGTCGCCGCCGAGCGCCCGGGCCGCCGACTGGCCGGTCACCGACCTCCAGCTCGGAATGGCCGCCGCCGCCGAGCACTTCCGCCAGCATGGCCTCCCCCACGGCCAGCCCTAGCCCCCCCGACCTCGGTCAGCCGTCGAGCGAGACCACGGCGTCGATCTCGACGTCGGCCCCCTTGGGGAGGGCGGCGACCCCGATCGTCACCCGGGCCGGGGGGCGGCCGGGGAAGAACTCGGCGTAGACGGCGTTGACCTCGGCGAAGGCCCCGAGGTCGGTCATGTAGATCGTCATCCGGACGGCGTTCGACAGCCGGGTGCCGGCGGTCGCGCAGACGGCGGCCAGGTTCTGGAGGCACCGGCGGGCCTGGTCGCCGGCGCTCCCGCCGACGAGCTCGCCGGTCGCCGGGTGCAGCGGGGTCTGACCCGAGCAGAAGAGGAGGCCGCCGGCGATGACCCCGTGGGTGTACGGGCCGATCGCGGCCGGAGCCCCGGGGGCGTCGATGAACTCGCGCATGGCCCGGAGGCTAGCGGGGACCTTGCGCTAACGTCGATCGGATGGACCCGAGCCCCGGGGGGCGCCGCTCCTGATGGCCAACGCCCTCGCCCAGGAGACCTCGCCGTACCTGCGCCAGCACCAGGACAACCCGGTCGACTGGCTGCCGTGGGGCGAGACCGCCCTGGCCCGGGCCCGGGAGCTCGACCGGCCCCTGCTGGTCTCGATCGGGTACTCGGCCTGCCACTGGTGCCACGTGATGGAGCACGAGTCCTTCGAGGACGAGGCGACGGCCGGGGTGATGAACGCGAGCTTCGTCTGCGTCAAGGTCGACCGGGAGGAGCGCCCGGACATCGACGCGATCTACATGGAGGCGGTCCAGACCCTGACCGGCCAGGGGGGCTGGCCGCTGAACGTGTTCCTCACCCCCGACCAGGAGCCCTTCTGGGGGGGGACCTACTTCCCCCCGGTCCCCCGCCACGGGATGCCGAGCTGGCCCCAGGTGCTCGAGGCGATCGCCCGGGCCTGGGGGGAGCGCCGGGCCGAGGCGGTCGAGACCGGCGGGAGGCTCGCCGCCCGCCTGGTCGGGGCGGCCGGGCTCTAGCCTGCGGCGGAGCCGTTCGACCCGGGGGCGCTCGACCTCGCCGTGGCCCGGCTGGCCGAGACCTACGACTCCCGGGACGGGGGCTTCGGCGGGGCGCCGAAGTTCCCCCCGGCCTCGACGATCGAGTTCCTCCTGGGCCGGGGGGAGACCGAGATGTCGCTGGGGACGCTCCGGGCGATGGCCTCCGGGGGCATCAACGACCAGGTCGGCGGGGGGTTCTCCCGGTACTCGGTCGACCCGACGTGGACCGTCCCCCACTTCGAGAAGATGCTCTACGACAACGCCCTCCTCGGCCGGGCCTACCTCCACGGGTGGCTGGCCTCGGGCGACGGGCTTCTCCTGCGGACGTGCCGGGAGACGCTCGACTTCTGCCTGCGGGAGCTCCGGGCCCCGGAGGGGGGCTTCTACGCCGCGCTCGACGCCGACTCCGAGGGGGTCGAGGGGCGCTTCTACGTCTGGAGCCTCGCCGAGCTCCGGGAGGTCCTCGGGGGTCTCGCCGGGCCGGCGATCGACTATTTCGGGGCGACCGAGGCCGGGAACTTCGAGGGGGACAACGTGCTCGAGGCCCGGGGGCCCGAGCCCGACCGGCGGGAGGAGATCCGGGGGCTCCTGCTCGACGCCCGGTCGGCCCGGGTCCGGCCGGGACTCGACGACAAGCGCTTGACGGCGTGGAACGCCCTGATGATCTCCGCCCTGGCCGAGGCCGGGGCCGCCCTCGACGAGCCCCGGTACGTCGAGGCCGGGGTCGGATGCGCCGAGTTCATCCTGCGCGACCTGCGTGACTCGGACGGCCGGCTCCTGCGGAGCTTCAACGACGGCCGGGCCAAGCTCGGGGCCTACCTCGAGGACCACGCCTTCCTCCTCGAGGCCCTCCTCACCCTCTACGAGGCGACCTTCGACGAGCGCTGGTTCGTCCGGGCCCGGGAGCTGGCCGACGTCATCCTCGACCGGTTCGCCGACCCCGTGGCCGGGGGCTTCTTCTCGACCCCGTCCGACCACGAGCGGCTGATCGCCCGGCG
>JAXDHK010000035.1:0-7278 GCA_034664545.1 Solirubrobacteraceae bacterium | reverse complement strand
GAGCGTCCGGGACCTGGCGGCGAGCTTCGCCGCGCTCCACGGGTTCGACCCCGGGGACCCGGCCAGCGTCGATCGGCCGCGGGACGCGGGCCCCGACCTCGAAGCCGGGATCGGGGGCCTGCGCCTGGGGCTCGCCGACGGCTACTTCGCCCGGGGCGGGGAGCCGGGGGCGCTCGCCGCGGCCGGCGAGCTCGCCGAGGCGCTCGGGGTCACCCGCCGGGTCACGCTCCCCCGGGCGGTCGAGGCCCGGGCCGGGGCGATGGTGATCACGGCGGTCGAGGGGGCCCACCACCACCGCCGTTCGCTGGCGACCCGGCCGGGCGACTTCGACCCGATGACCCGCGACCGGTTCCTCGCCGGCGCCCTCGCCCCGGCCGGGGCCTACCTCGCGGCCCAGGCCTTTCGGGAGTGGTTCCGGGCGCGGATGGCCGGGGTCTTCGAGGAGGTGGACGTCGTGATCGCCCCGGCCACGCCGTTCTGGGCGCCCCGGGTCGGCCAGCGCGAGGCTGTGGTCGACGGGGAGACGGTCCAGACCCAGCCCTACCTCGGGGTCTACACCCAGCCGCTGTCCTTCGCCGGCCTCCCGGTGCTGGCCGCCCCGGTCCGGACGGGGGACGGGCTCCCGGTCGGCGTCCAGCTCGTCGCCGGCCACTTCCAGGAGGCCGCGCTCCTGCGGGTGGCGGCCGAGCTCGAGGCCCGGGGCCTGACCGGGGTGGCGGAGGTGGCGGCGCCATGGAGGTGAACCTCCCGGAGATCGTCGCCGAGGTGACGGCCGAGTTCCTGCGCTACGAGACGGCGTTCGTGACCAACGACATCGACGTGCTCGACGAGCTCTTCTGGAACGATCCCCTGACCGTCCGCTACGGGTCGGGCGAGAACCTCTACAGCCACGAGGCGATCGCCCGCTTCCGCGAGCAGCGCCCGTCCGACGACCTCGACCGCGAGATCCTCCACCACGTCATCACCACGTTCGGCCGCGACCTCGGGGTGGCCTCGGCCGAGTTCCGCCGGACCCGGTCCGGGCGCCGGGGGCGCCAGTCGCAGACCTGGGTGCGGACCGGGGACGGCTGGAGGATCGTGACCGCCCACGTCTCGGCGCTCGACCTCGAGCCCGTCGCCCCGTGACCGGCCCGGCCCCCGGCCCCCGGCCGAAGGCGGCCCGGCCGCGGAGCAGCGACGTCTACGACGAGCTCCGCCGGGGCCTCCTCTTCGGCGAGTACCCCCTGGCCGAGCGGCTGGCCGAGACGAGCCTGGCCGACCGGCTCGGGGCCTCGCGGACCCCGGTCCGGGAGGCGCTGATGCGCCTCGAGTCCGAGGGCCTCGTCGCCCGCCGCCCCGAGGGCGGCTTCTACCCCCGGAGCCCGAACCTGGCCGGGATCCGCGACCTCTACGAGCTCCGGCGGATTCTCGAGCTCGCCGCCCTGGTCCGACCCCGGGCCCACGGGGAACGCCACGACGAGCTCGGCCTCGGCGCGATCCACGACGACTGGTCGGACCTCGCCGCCCACCCCCCGGAGCCGGACCCCGGCCTCGTCGTGGTCGACGAGAACTTCCACCTCCGGGTGGCCGAGGCGGCCGGGAACCCGGCGCTGGTCGAGCAGCTCCAGGTGGTCGGCGACCGGATCCGGGTGGTCCGGATGCAGAACTTCGTCCACCAGGAGCGCGTCGCCGTGACCATCGCCCAGCACCTGGGGATCCTCGAGGCCCTCCTCGGCGGGGACCCGGACGCCGCCGCCGAGCTCATGGGGGCCCACCTCGACGAGGCGATGGCCCAGGCCTCGGCCCGGGCGGCTCAGGCCATCGAGCGGATGATGACCGCCGGGGCGCTCCTCAACGGGTGATCGTCGCCGTGCCTGGGGCCGGCGCTAGTCAGCCCACCAGTCGCGCTGGCCGTCGACGTCTTCGCGCGGAGCCTCGCCGAGGTTGGGCGCCCCGATGACGATGATCTCGAGGCCCTCCGGCCCGGCCTCGTAGCCGCGCCAGGTGCCGGGCGGGACGCGGACCGCGTCCCACTCCTTGAGCTCGACGATCTCGTCGTCGAGCTTCATCCGCCCGGTCCCTCGGAGTACCACGTACACCTCCTCCTGCATCCTGTGCGTGTGGCCGTACGGAAAGCGACAGCCGGGCGGGACGCGCTGGTAGCCGAGGCCGGATCGCTCGAGCTCGAGCGCCTCGGTCGCCAAGCGGAACTCAAGGTCTGGGGCCCCGTCGAACCTGGAGCCGACGTCCTCCAGATCCTCCTTGAGGTTCCTGAGCGTGAACGGCACGACCGCAACCGTACCGTGTCCTTGGGGGGTCGCCGACCTGATGCCTGGGGAGCCGGGTCCGGCCTTCCGGGCGGCGCTCCAGGGTCAGAACGGCGGGTTCTCTTTCCGTGCGACGTAGCGGCCCGGCCGGCTGCTTGACCGACGCCGGCTTCAGCCGGGCCATGCGAGCCGAGCCCGGGATCGGCTCATCCCGCGGAGAGGATCGGGTACACCGAGCGATCGGGTCGGCCCGGCGGGGGCGAGGCGCCAACGTCCGCGGTCAGAACGCGCGGCTGTAGACCTGAGTCAGCAGCACCTCGCCGGCGAGGGCGATCGGCACGGTGAGCGCCAGCCAGCGAGCCTCGGTGACGCGGCGGGCCATCGTCGCGGCCAGCAGCGCGCCGATCGTGATCCACAGCGCGGCGGTCGCGTAGCGGTGTAACTCGTGGAGGTAGACCCACAGCCCTTCCGCCAGGAAGGCTGAGGCGAGGACGGCGGCGCCGAGCCCTCGCACCCGAGGCCCGCCGGTGCGCCACAGCCAGCCGGCGGCGCCATAGGCCGGCCCTCCGAGGACAGCGCACCCCGCCCAGAACACGAGGATGGCGCCGCCCGCCGGGAAACCGCGCATCTGCGCCGTGAGGTAGTACCCGCCGAGCTGCAGCAGGCACACTGCGAGCCCGGCGGCTGTCGCGTCGCGCCGCGACGCCATGTGTGCCCCGATGAAGAACGGGAGGATGAGCCACGCGCTCGCCGAGTTGACGAAGGCGGCCGACGCGCCATGGAGATAGGTCTGGCCGAAGGAGGTGAGGCTCCCCACGGCCAGGCCCCCAGCGACGACGAGAACTGCCTGATTGCGTGTGCCTGCCGATGCGTTCATCCAGTCAGTCTCTGCGGCAGCGCCTCCTCGCACATCGGTCTCAGGGCCCGAGCGTCATCGGCCAAACGACAGCGCCCGAGCAGGCGGCCTCCGTCTAAAGGGGGAGCCGGCGGCCGCCTCGCCGCTTACGGCTCTCCTGGGCGCACAAGCCCGTGCTCGTAGGCCCATGTGACGGCCTGCACCCGGTCGCGGACGCCGAGCTTGCGCAACACGTTCGAGACGTGCGTCTTGACCGTCGCTTCGGTGAGGACGAGTACGTCGGCGATCTCGAGGTTCGACCGGCCCCCCGCGAGCAGTCGCAGCACCTCGCGCTCCCGCGTGGTCAGGTCGTTCGCCGCCACCGCGAACGCTCCGTCGTTCGCCATGGGCCCGACGGTCTGGGCGAAGCGTTCCAGCAGTCGACGAGTCACGCCGGGCGCGAGCAGCGCGTCGCCCCGGGCGACGATTCGGACCGCGTCGGTGAGATCGACCGACCTCGTGTCCTTCAGGAGGAATCCAGACGCCCCGGCGCGGAGTGCGGCGTAGACGTACTCGTCGAGGTCAAAAGTCGTCAGCACCAGCACCCGGCCCGCGTCTGCCGCGACGATTCGCCGCGTTGCCTCGATGCCGTCGACCTCGCCCATCCGGATGTCCATCAGCACGACGTCAGGTCGCAGACGCCGCGCCGCCTCGACGCCGTCCGCGCCGTTGGATGCCTCGCCGACGACCCGGATGTCATCGGCCGTCTCGAGGATGAGACGGAAGCCGGAGCGCAGCAGCTCCTGGTCGTCGACGAGCACGACGCGAATCATGCGAGCTCCCCGCCGCGCAGGGGCGCCCGAACGGTTACGACGGTCCCGCCCGCGGCGCCCGGGTGAACACCCAACGTGCCGCCGATCACCTTGGCGCGCTCCTGCATGCCGATCAGACCGTGTCCGCCGTCCCGGTGGGGGTCCAACTTGTCCGCCGCGCGCCTCGTTTGATCAAGTCCGACACCATCGTCGGCAACCGACAGCTGTACGGTGGTGGCGTCGACGACGATGTCGATCGCGATCGTCGCCGCCCGTGCGTGCCGCAAGGCGTTGGTCACTGACTCCTGGGCGATGCGCAGCAGCGACAGGCCGGTTAGCGGCCCGACCCGCCCGACCGTCCCCGACACGGTCATCCGAGAGGCGAGCCCCGTCATCCTGATCTGGTCTACGAGGCGCGGCAGCTGCTCCAGCCCCGGCGGGGCCTCCCGCGCCGGGGCCGATGCCTCCTCGAGGCGCATCGCGTGGAGCATCCCGCGAAGGTCCGCCATGACGGTTCGCCCTGACGCCTCGACCGCCGCAAGCGACTCCCGCGCCCGCACCGGGTCACGCTCCCACACCGCACCGGCGGCCGACGCCTGGACGACCATCACGGCGACGCTGTGCGTGATGACGTCGTGCAGCTCCCGAGCGATCCGCGTCCGTTCCTCCGCCACCGCCCGCGCGGCCTCAGCATCCCGTCGCAGCTCCAGCGAGACCGATCGCTCGAGAAGGGCCTCGGCATACCGCTGCCGCGTCTGCAGCGCCCACCCGGCCAACCATGCCCCCAGCGCAATCATCGCCGGCACGCCGACCGTAAGCATGTACCGGGCCACCGTCGCCTGTGAGGAGTAGCCGACACTCGACCAAGCGGCATCAGGCGAGACGCCGACGGTCACGACCACGGTCGCGACTAGAGCGGCCAGGGACCGCCGCAGCGCGAGATGACTCGCCACCGCCACGAGCGGAAGCACCGGCAAGAACAGCAGCAGGAGATAGACGACGTCGAACTGGGACCCGAGGACGTCGAGGCCGTCCAGACGGCTTGACGCCACCACGAGCAGCGTGGCGAGGAGCGCTCCGACGGGCCAGCGCTCCCGACCGGCGTACGCGCCGGCACACCCGAATGCCGCCACGCCCCACCACACGGCGCGCGACCCGCTGCCGGACTGAAGCCCTGCCGCTCCCCCCAACAGCACCAGCGCCGCGCCGGCGGGCAGCCACACCCACAGCTTGCCGAGCCAGCGCGGCACGACCGGGGCCACGCCTGGGTCGAGCGTCATCTGCTCATCGTAGGTCGACCCGCCCGCGACGGCCCTGCGGTCATCGCGCGACTGGGCACCTCTGCGGTCGGCTCGCTCCGCTCGCTGCTCGGGTAGCCACCCAAGCGCGCCCCTACCCAGATGCTCGCTCCGGGCTGGACAGGCAGAAGCGCGGCGCGCAGCTGGCCGGCGCTTGGACGTCGTCCGTCCCCTTGCACGAGCGCCGCGAGCCATCGGACGAGACGGCTGGGTTGCACGATCCTGCGTCGATAGACGGATGGCGCCCCGGAGGGCGGGTCGGGTGGCGAGCCGTCGCCTACCTGAGCGCCAGCGCGGGGGTGCCCTCGAGCGCGACTGCCCCGAGCGCGCCCGGGTCGAGCCCGAGGAGGCTGAGGATGGTCGGCGCGATCTGGATGGTCTGGGTCGGGCCCCCGACGACCCCGGGGACGACCCCGGCGCCCGAGACGACGAGCGGGACGAGGCGGTCGCGGGCGTTGTCCCCCCCGTGCTCGGCGATCTTCCCCTGGCCGCCGGTGTAGACCACCCCGGGCTGGGCCACGCCCACCACGTCGGGGACGCGTGGGTCGGTCGCCGGGTCGGTCGCGGGGATGCCGAACAGGTGCTGCGCCGAGACCCCGGCGTAGACGCCGACCAGGCCCGACCGGGTGTAGGACCTCGGCGCCCCCGTGATGTCGTTCCCGGTGCCCGAGTGCCCCAGCAGGAAGGTCCGGGCGAACGAGGTCGCGAGGCGTGAGCGGTCGCTCAGCCAGAGCAGCATCCCGTCGTCGTCGATCGAGAACGCGACCAGAGGGTCGACCTTCGCCGGGTAGGCACTCTTCCACGCCGCATCGAGGGCGTCGATGACGGGTCCGTCGGGGATGCGCGCGAGCTCCGCCGGGATCGTCGGCGACTGGCCGTGCTTGGCCGAGAGGATGATCGTCGTCGTCGTGTCGAGGCCCCGAGCCTTGAGCGCGGCCATCATCCTCGCCAGCTGGGCGTCGACGTAGTCGAGCGCCCCGCTCAGCACCGGGCCCGGAGTGACGCCGTTGGCCAGGTAGCCGCCCGGCCTGCCCCCGGATGTCGGGAGCTTCTCGGCGGTCGACACCGTCTGGAAGTTCATGCCGAAGATCGCCGGTGTCCCCACCGTCTGAACGCCGCTGTGGTCGTGGCCGTTGATTTCGTTGACCACCGCCTCGACCTTGTAGGAGTCGTACTGCTGGGTCAGGGCGTTGTCCTTGGTCCAGTCGATCGACGACGGCTTCGTCGGGGCGTCGCTGTTGATCTCCGGGGTGAACAGGTCCTGGATCCCGGTGCCCGACGGACCGTTGAGGATCTCGTAGGCCGGGTGCTTGTCAGCCCAGGCGGTACGCAGGGACGCGGCCCGCGCGACCTCGAACACCGTGTTCACCTTGAGGTAGCTGTGCGGATACACGGGCTGGCAGGTCGCCGGGTCGACCGGAAGCTGGGTCGGGTCGATCAGGGTCGTCGGGTTCCCGGTCATCCCGAGGATGCTGCCCGGGAGGCC
Organism: Solirubrobacteraceae bacterium; assembly: GCA_034664545.1. GTDB lineage: Bacteria > Actinomycetota > Thermoleophilia > Solirubrobacterales > Solirubrobacteraceae > Palsa-513. Next base: position 601 of record JAXDHK010000035.1, on the reverse strand, counting down.
GGGGAGGCCCTGCCCGGCGTCGAGGACGAGTGGGTCCCGGTCGGCCGCCTCGAAGTAGGTGACCTCGGCTCCGGGCTTGACGCCGGTGCAGGTCGTGGTTCCCGCCGGGAGGAGGGCGTGGTTGTAGCTGTCGTCGTAGTAGACGCCCGTGGACTTCGGGTTTCCGCCGGTCACCTGGCCGACCATGCCCGGGAACGAGTCGGACGGAAACGGGGTCTGCGCCCGGGTGAACTCCCGGCCGGCGGCGACGAGCGCGGCGAGCGCCGAGCCGGGGTGGTGGGCGACGTAGTAGTCGAGGTCGAACTGATGCATCCCGTCGATCGAGAGGAGCAGGACGTGCTGGGCCGGGGCGGCCGGGGCGGCGCCCGCCGGCAGGGCCGCGAAGCCGGCGGCAAGAAGACCGGCGGCGCCGACGGCGCCGAGCAGCCCCGACCCGCGGCGAGACGGAGAGATTGACATGGACGGCAAGCTAGCCCGGGGTCGGCGCCGGCTTGTTACCAAGTCGTGGAGCTCCGGTTAGATCGGGCCGGGGGGTCGAGGATTACCCTTGGTCGGTGCGTTGGCGTCTGTCCGACCTGCTCGACCCCGACCCCCCGCCCTG
>JAXDHK010000034.1:0-2901 GCA_034664545.1 Solirubrobacteraceae bacterium | reverse complement strand
CCACCTCCGCTGCCGCCTCGTCCGCCGGTTGGTCCGGCCCGGACGCCGCCGCGTCCACCGGCTCGGACCGGTCCGCCTCCCCCACCGGCCGGGCCCCCGACCGAGGAGTTCCGGCTGCCCCCGGCCGAGGCTGACCCGGACAACGTGCTCGAGCAGACGCCCGACTTCCTGCAGGAGACACCCGAGCACGACCGGCTCTGGTTCGAGCAGGCCCCGCCCCAGGAGTTCGACTTCGACAAGTAGGGGCCCGGGCTAGACTCGGGGCGCGGGGCCATAGCTCAGCTGGGAGAGCGCCTGCTTTGCAAGCAGGAGGTCACCGGTTCGATCCCGGTTGGCTCCATCAGCGAATTCGGTCTGCGCAACGCGGTCGTGTCGGAGCAAAGATCTCGCAGCTGGAAGCGCTTGGCGCGGCGAGGCGCAAGCAGAAGCGCCGCCCGTGGCGAGATCTGGTCCTCGTCGACGAACAGCGGTCGGCGCAACCCGCGGCGGCCGCATCGCCCGGCAAAAGCGGGCCCGGTGGCCGCATGGCCCGGTTTCCGGCCCGAACATCCCGGCTTGGCCCTACCCGACCAGCGCCTCGTCCAGCAATACCGTCTCCGCGTAGATGACCCGGCTCGGCTGGCGGACGCGATCGTCCTCGACGACCACGTGGTCGGCGGAGATGAACTCCCGCTCCTCGACCAGCAGCCGCAGCTCGCCGGCGACCGGCTGGCGGGCGAAGGTCACGCTCCCGGCCCAGAGGATCAGGTCCGGCTGGTCGGCCACGGGCCCGTCGAAGTCGGCCTGCACCTCGACCCCGCCGGCCCCCACGTCCTCCCAGGCCAGATCGCTCTCGAGCCCGGCCACGCGCCGCTGGACGCGGACCTCGATCTGGGTCGGGCGGGCGGCCAGGTTCCGGGGGAGCGGCTCGGCGTGAACCCGGGCGCGCGGGCCGCGCGGCGCCACCCCGCTGATCGCCACCCGCAGCGTCCGCGGGTGGTAGGGGTCGGCCGTGACCATGGCCGAGCGGTCCGGGGTCAGCTGGGCGAAGTCGGCGAGCACGACCCGGGAGACCCGGGCGTCGGCGAGGGCGTGCGGCTGGTAGCGGACAAGGGCCAGGCGCACGAACGGCATGTACGTCTCGCTCGACGTGTCGATCGTCAGGTCGGCGAACCACAGCCCGCTCCACTTGTCGAACTCCGGCTCGAAGCCGACCACGTCGATACGTCCGGGCTCGCCCGACGGCGTCCGGGCCGAGGCCTCCTCGAGCGACACGTCCCGGTCGCTCTCGACGGCGTCGGGGAAGCTGCCGATGTCCGGGGCCCCGGACAGCCCGCCGGTATCCCAGATCGGATCCATGCCCCACTGGGTGAAGAACGGCTTGTGCCGGTCGCGGCCGGCCGCGTCGAGCGGCGCGCCGCTCCCGCTCCACAGCGCCACCCCGAGGAGCTCGCCCGCGCCCGAGGAGAACCACGGCCGGTGCAGGTAGACGCGCAGGCCCCCGCCGAACCGGACGCTCCGCTTGAGGTTGGTCTCGACCTGGCGCTCCCAGCCGAAGGTCGGCAGGACGTAGGCGACGTCGGGCGCCAGCGGGCGCGCCGAGGCGGGGACGTCGACGACGTACCCCTTGCTCGCCCGCGTGAAGCCGCCGACCTGGTCGGGGTCGAAGTACTCCCGGTAGCGGGAGCTCGCCACCGCCGTATAGGTCACGACGTGGCGCTTGACGTCGCCCAGCCGGTGGCGGGGGGCCGCCTCCCCGAAGGCCAGCGGGTGCCCGTCGCGGGTGCCGGCCTGGTCGCCGGCCCGGACGAAGGCGATCTGGTCGTGCTCGGGGTCGTAGTAGCCGACCGCCCGGTCGTCCTGGCCGGCGGCCCGCAGATAGCCCTCGCGGAGCTGGCGCAGCGGCAGCTCCTCGACCGCGGCGCTCTGCGTGCTCGTCCCCGGCTCGGCCTGGTCGTCGGTCGGGTCGGTCCACGTGGCCAGGAGGTCGACCTTGGCCGTGCTGGCCCCGTGGACCCGGAGCGCCCCCAGGAGGACGGCGTCGGTCGCCCCGAGGCGTCGCCAGGCCGTGATCGACGCCAGCTCGCTCGGGTCGGTCCGGCCGCGGTCGGGGGCCGTCTGGAGGGTCGGGTCGCCGTTCGCGTCGTCGTGCCCGACGCTCAGGGCCCTGAGCTCCGGATGGCCCAGCGGCTGCTGGACGGCGTGGACGAGCGTGATCAGCCGCGGCGGGGTCAGCATCCAGTGGCCGCCCTCGACCGCCCGCTGGAGGACGTGGGCGATCCGGTCGGCCGACCCCCGCTGGTCGAGGGCCTGCTGCTGGGGGTCGTTGACCGTGATCGCCTCGACGTACTCCCGCAGCCACTGCCACACGCCCATCAGCTTCAGCTCGTCGACGCCTATGAAGCTGGTCAGCGGCACCGTCGTACTCTGTCCCTTGGGCAGGTAGACGGTGAGCACGCGCCCGATCGGATCCCACCCCGGCCGCGGGTCCGTCTGGCCGGGTGCCGGCTCGGCCAGGGCCAGGCGGAAGCCGCACAGGTCCTCCCACGTCTCCGAGCCGGCGTAGCTGACCAGGGTGGCCGAGCCCGGCCGGGGGTTCGGGTCGCTCAACGCCGTGTAGTCGACCGGCGCCGCCCCGACGACGTCCGGCCCGGCCCGGCCGACGGTGCCCGACGGCGTGCCCGGGAGGTCGCGGAAGGCCGCGCCCCGGGCCAGGCGGTCGGGCAGGAACGGGAGGGGTTGAAGCATGGCCGCGGCGACAAGCGGGTACTCGTTGTCGGTGGTCTTCCCGGCCACGTCGATCCTCGTCGCCGGGAGCTCGCCGGCGTCGCGCTCGCCGATCAGCTTCCAGGTTGCCGCGTCGGCCTTCAGCCGGCCGGCCGCGTCGTCGAACATGCCCAGGCGCTGCCCCATCTCGACGCT
>JAXDHK010000033.1:0-3575 GCA_034664545.1 Solirubrobacteraceae bacterium | reverse complement strand
CTTCGGGGCGATCGCCATCCCCATCACCACCTTGGCACAGGTCACCGGGCTCCCGAAGCACGACCTGAGCGCGATGGTCGGGCGCCAGTGCCCGCTGATCGCGGTCGTCCTCCCCCTAATCCTGATCGTGATCGTCGACGGGCGCCGGGGGGTCCGCGAGGCCTGGCCGGCGGCGCTGACCGCCGGGGCCGTCTTCGCCGCCGTCCAGTTCGCCGCCTCGAACTACATCTCCCCCGAGCTGACCGACATCCTCGCGTCGCTGAGCTCGGCCGCCTGCCTGATGGGGCTCCTCCGGGTCTGGTCGCCCCGGCCGCCCGCGACCCCGGTGGCGGCGCGCCGTCCGGCGATCGCCGGCGCCGCCGAGCACGACGCGGCGCTCGAGCGGCGGGTCCGAGCCGACGAGGGCGAGCCGATGCCCCGGGCCGACCTGATCGCCGCCTTCGCCCCCTACGCGATCATCATCGTCGTCCTCGGGGCCTGCAGCCTCCACGGGATCGCCAGCCAGCTCGAGACCGCGACGAGCAAGTTCGACTGGCCGGGCCTCCACGTCCTGAACGCGGCGGGCAAGGCACCGGCGAGCCTCGTCTTCAAGCTCAACTGGCTGACCGCCGCCGGGACCCAGCTCCTCGTCGCCGGGATCCTCGCGGCCGCCGTCCTGCGGGTCGCCCCGGCCCGGGCGCTGGCCGTCTACGTCCGGACCCTCCGGCTGCTGCTCTGGCCGATCGTCACCGTCTGCGCCGTCCTGGCCCTGGCCTACGTGATGAACCTCTCCGGACAGACCATCACCCTCGGGATGTGGGCGGCCGGGGCCGGGGGCCTCTTCGCCTTCCTCTCGCCCCTGATCGGCTGGTTCGGGACGGCGGTGACCGGGTCGGACACGTCGAGCAACTCCCTGTTCGGGGCGCTTCAGGTCGCTGCGGCCCGGCACGCCCACCTCTCCCCGGTCCTCATGGCCGCGGCCAACAGCTCGGGCGGCGTCCTGGCCAAGATGGTCTCCCCCCAGAACCTGGCGATCGGCGCCGCCGCGGTCGGGCTCGGGGGTCGGGAGGGGGACATCTTCCGTCAGGTGATCGGGTGGAGCCTGGTGCTCGTGCTCGCGATGGCGGCTATCGTCCTCCTCCAATCCACCTCCGTACTCTCCTGGATGGTGCCCTGACCGATGGCCGAGCCACGCCGACCGAGCCCACCCGCCGTCGAGCTCCGGGGCCCGTCGGGCCCCGGCTTCGCGGAGATCCTGACCCCCGAGGCCGTGACCTTCGTCGCCGACCTCCAGGCCCGGTTCGGTCCCCGGCGGGCGGAGCTCCTCGAGGCCAGGGCGCAGCGGCGGGCCCGCCTGCGCGAGGGCGGCCGGCTCGACTTCCTCGAGGAGACCCGGGAGATCCGGGAGGCCGACTGGCGGGTCGCCCCGGCCCCCCCGGACCTACAGCAGCGCTGGGTCGAGATCACGGGCCCGACCGACCGGAAGCTGACGATCAACGCGCTGAACTCCGGGGCCGACGGGTTCATGGCCGACTTCGAGGACGCCAATGCCCCGACCTGGCGGAACATGGTCGAGGGCCATCGGAGTCTTCGCGACGCCGTCGAGGCCACCATCACCTACGACAGCCCGGACGGAAGCCACTACGAGCTCGGACCGGACCCGGCCACCCTCCTCGTCCGCCCCCGGGGCTGGCACCTCCCGGAGCGCCACCTCCAGGTCGACGGCCAGCCGATGGCCGGTGCCCTGATGGACTTCGGCCTCTACTTCTTCCACTGCGCCCGGCGGCTGATGGATCGGGGCTCGGGCCCGTACTTCTACCTGCCGAAGCTCGAGTCCCACCGGGAGGCGCGTCTGTGGAACGACGTCTTCTGCTACGCCCAGGACGCCCTCGGCGTCCCCCGGGGGACGATCAAGGCGACGGTCCTGGTCGAGACGCTCCCGGCCGCCTTCGAGATGGACGAGATCCTGTTCGAGCTGCGCGAGCACTCGGGGGGCCTGAACGCCGGGCGGTGGGACTACATCTTCTCGGCCATCAAGTGCTTTCCCGAGCGCCCGGAGTACGTCCTGCCCGATCGGATGGCGGTGACGATGACGGTGCCGTTCATGCGCGCCTACGCCGAGCTTCTGGCCGCGACCTGCCACCGGCGGGGAGCGCACGCCATGGGCGGGATGGCGGCGCTGATCCCCTCGCGCAAGGATCCCGAGGCCAACGAGCGGGCCCTCGACGGGGTGCGGGCCGACAAGGAGCGCGAGGTCGAGCAGGGCTACGACGGGACCTGGGTGGCCCACCCCGACCTGGTGCCGGTGGCCCGAGAGGTGTTCGAGCGCGGGCTGGGGGGTCAGCCGAACCAGCTCGAGCGCCGGCTCGACACCGTGTCAGTAAAGGCCGGCGAGCTGCTCGACCTGGCCGGGACTCCGGGGGAGGTCACCGAGGAGGGCCTGCGCACCAACGTGAGCGTCGGGTTCCAGTACGTGTCGTTCTGGCTGGCCGGCCGGGGGGCGGCGGCGATCGACGGCCTGATGGAGGACGCCGCGACGGCCGAGATCTCCCGGACCCAGATCTGGCAGTGGGTCCACCACGGGACGCGGCTGCCCGACGGCCGGACGATCACCCCCGAGCTGGTGCGCCAGGTGATCGACGAGGAGACGGCGAGGATCCGCGAGCGCGTCGGTGAGGACACGTGGGGGGCGGGGCGCCCGGAGGAGACCCGGGAGATCTTCGAGCGGGTCGCCCTCTCGCCCGAGCTCGTCGAGTTCCTCACCCTCCCGGCCTACGAGCACCTCGACTGAGCCGCCCGGTGACCCCCGACGGGGCCGGGCCGGCGCCGGTGAACCTCGACGAGTACGAGCGCCTGGCGGAGGCGGCGCTCGACGCCGGGGCCTTCGGGTACTTCGCGGGCGGGGCGGCCGACGAGTGGACCCTGCGCGAGAACCTGGCGGCCTACACCCGGTGGGCGCTCCGGCCCCGGATGCTCGTCGACGTCGGTGGGGTGGACCCGGGGACGACCCTCCTCGGGAAGCCGGTGTCCATGCCGGTGCTCGTGGCCCCGACCGCCTTCCTGCGCCTCGCCCACCCCGACGGGGAGTCGGGGGTCGCCCGGGCGGCCGCGGCCGCCGGGACGATCTACTGCCTCTCGACCCTGGCCACGACCACGCCGGCCGAGGTCGCCCGGGCGGCACCGGACGGGCGGCGGTGGCTCCAGCTCTACTGCTACCGCGACCGGGGGATCACCCGGTCGCTGGTCGACCAGGCGGCGGCCGCCGGGTTCGAGGCGATCCTCCTGACCGTCGACATGCCCTACCTGGGCCGGCGGGAGCGGGACCTCCGGTCGGGCTTCGGGGTTCCGGCCGAGATCGAGGTCCCGAGCTTCACGGCGGCGATCGGGGGCCGGAGGGCGGCGACCCTCGCGGACATGGTCGAGCTCCTCGATCCGACGCTGACCTGGCTCGACCTCGAGGAGCTGGCCGGGATCTCGGGGCTCCCGCTCGTGGTCAAGGGGATCCTCGGGGGGGAGGATGCCCGCCTGGCCGTCCGGAGCGGTGCGGCCGGGATCGTCGTCTCCAACCACGGGGGCCGCCAGCTCGACGGGGTGCT
>JAXDHK010000032.1:0-4063 GCA_034664545.1 Solirubrobacteraceae bacterium | reverse complement strand
CCCCGTCGGCGCCTGGACCCGGGCCGCCTAGAATCGCGCGGTGCGGTCACGCTGGGTTCTGCTCGGGTTTGGGTGCGCGGCGCTCGCCGGGTGCGGGAACGCACGGACGCCCCCGCCGGACCTGGCGACGGCGCGGCCCCCGACCGCGTTCGCCCGGCAGGTCTTCCCGTCCGCCGGGGTCAGGCTCCGGGCGCCCGGCAACTGGCAGGTCCAGCCCGGGAGCCCGCCGCTCGTCGTCGCCGTCCGGTCGGGGCTCGCCTCGGTCGCCGTCTGGCGCTACCCCCGCGACGCCCGGCTGCCGGCGTCGAAGGCGCAGCTGCGGACGGCCCTCCGCCGGCTCGTGGCCCGGGTCCGCTCGCGCGACGCGACGTTCGTGCTCGAGAGCGCCGGGGTGGTGGCCGTCGCCCGCCGGGGGGCGGTTCAGCTCCGGGGCCTCGAGACGATCGACGGCCAGCGCCGGGAGGTCCGCTCGACCCACCTCTACGCCCACGGGGCCGAGGTGGTCATCGACGCCTACGCCCCGCCGGACCAGTTCCGGACGGTCGACCGGCAGGTGTTCCATCCGCTCCTGCGCGGGCTGCGCCTCCAGGCGCCGACCTCGTGAGGCGGACGGGGGCACCGGCGGCGGCGGCGGGACCGGGGCGGGCCGGCCGGCCGGCCGCCTGAGCATGCCCGAGCTGCCCGAGGTCGAGACGATCGTCCGCCGGCTCGCCCCGGTCCTCGCCGGGGCCCGCGTCCGGGCCCTCGACGTCCGCGATCCCCGGTGGTGCGCGCCCGTCCTCCCGGACGCGGTCGCCGGCGCGGTCGCCGGTCGTCGGATCGAGCGCCTCTGGCGGCGGGGGAAGTACCTGGTGCTGGGGCTCGACCGGGACATCCACCTGGTCATGCACCTGCGGATGACCGGGACGCTCCTCTGGGAGCCCGACGGCCTTCCGGCCCACACCCGGGTCGTCTTCGACGTCGGGACGGGGCGCCTGGCCTTCGTCGACCCCCGGCGGTTCGGGACCGGGACCCTGCTCCTCGGGACCCCGGGGCTCGACGCCTTCTTCGCCGCTCGGCTCGGGGTCGAGCCGCTCGAGGGGGCGTTCACCGCCGCCCACCTCCGGGGGCTCGCCCGGGGGAGGAGCGCGCCGATCAAGGCCTTCCTCCTCGATCAGCGCAACCTGGCCGGGGTCGGGAACATCTACGCCGACGAGGCGCTCTTCCGGGCCCGGGTCCATCCCCTGCGCCCGGCGGGGTCCCTCCGGCCCGGGCAGTACGGGCTCCTCCGGGACGCGGTGGTCGAGGTGCTCCGGGCCGGGATCGAGGCCGGGGGGGCGTCGATCGACGACTACCGCGACCCCGACGGGGTGCGGGGGAGCTTCCAGGACCGGTTCCTCGTCCATCGCCGGGAGGGACGGCCGTGCCCGGTGTGCGGGCGGACGGTCCGAAAGCTGGTCGTCGCCGGCCGGGGGACCTACGTCTGCGAGGGCTGCCAGTCGCGTCCGCGGGCGCGGAGGCCGGGGTCAGGCCGTCGCGAGAAGCTCGTCGAGCCGCCCGGAGTTGGCGGCGGCGACGACCTCGGTGTACCCGCCGACCAGCTCGCCGCCGATGATCACCTGGGGGAAGGTCATCATCCCGGTGCGCTCGACCAGCTCGGAGCGTCCGTCCGGGTCCCGTGAGAGGTTGATCTCGTCGTAGGCGACGCCGCGCTTGTTGAGGAGCGCCTTGGCCATGCGACAGTAAGGGCATGGCTCGGTGGTATAGACGGTGACCGTGACCTCGCTCACCGAGAAAATGATAGCGCCCGGCCGGGGAGAATCGTGAGCGGCTCGGTCAAGACCGAGGCGGTCGTCCTGCGGTCGCTCCGGTACGGCGAGGCCGACCGGATCCTCCACCTCTACACCCCCGGGGGCGGGCGGATCGGGGCGATCGCCAAGGGGGTTCGCCGGACCCGGAGCCGGTTCGGGGGGCGCCTCGAGCCGTTCTTCCGGGTCCGCCTGATCCTCTACGAGGGTCGGGGCGAGCTCATGACGGTGACCTCGGCCGAGACGGTCGATCCCCACGCCCGGCTGCGCGAGCAGGCGGCCGGACTCGACTCGGCGGCCCGGGCCTGCGACGCGGTCGGGCGGATCTTCGAGACGACCGAGCCCCACCCGGCGGTCTACAACCTCCTCTGCCACGAGCTGGCCCTGCTCGATTCCGACCCGGGCCAGGCGACCCACGCCAACGCCCTCGCCTTCCGGCTGAAGCTGCTGATCGCCGCGGGTCTGGCCCCCCAGCTGGCGGCGTGCGCGGCCTGCGGGGCGACCGAGCACCTGGTCGGGTTCTCGGCGGCGGCTGGCGGGGTCGTGTGCAGCGCCTGCGAGGCGGCGTCGTTCCCGCTCGACGAGGCGACCCACGCGTTCATGACCGCCGTGGTCGGGGGCCCCCTCGCCCTGGCGCCGGCGGGGGCCTCGGGGCGGACCCTCCGCCAGGCCGAGCGGGCGATCTCCGAGATGCTCGAGCACCACGCCCACCTCCGGCTGCGCTCGGCCAGCCGCCCGTCGTGAGCGACCGGACGATCTCGGGGGACGGGTGCCCGACGGCGGCGACGGGCCCGGTGGCCGCCGGGTACGCCGCGCGCCGGGAGGAGCTCGAGGCGCGGTGGCTCTCGCCGGTGGCCACCCGGTCCTACCCGGGCCGGAGGGTCCGCCCGGAGGAGGACTGCGGCCTGCGGACGCCGTTCCAGCGCGACCGGGACCGGATCGTCCACAGCAAGGCGTTCCGGCGCCTCAAGCACAAGACGCAGGTGTTCGTGGCGCCCGAGGGCGACCACTACCGGACCCGGCTGACCCACACGATCGAGGTCACCCAGATCTCCCGGACCGTGGCCCGGGCCCTGGATCTCAACGAGGACCTGGTCGAGGCGGTCGGCCTCGGGCACGACCTCGGCCATCCGCCGTTCGGGCACACCGGGGAGGAGGTGCTCGACCGGTGCCTGCGCGAGCGCTTCGGGGGGGACGGCTTCCGCCACTGGGAGCACTCCCTCCGGGTGGTCGACCGGCTCGAGCGCGACGGGGCCGGCCTCAACCTGACCGGGGCCGTCCGCGACGGGATCCTCTGCCACTCGGGGCGGGCGCCGGCCCCGGCGACGCTCGAGGGGGCGATCGTCCGCCTGACCGACCGGTTCGCCTACATCAACCACGACATCGACGACGCGGTCCGGGCCGGGGTCCTCCGGGCCGAGGATCTCCCCGGGGACCCGATCGGGGAGCTCGGCCCGACCGGGTCGAGCCGGATCGACGCCCTCGTCCACGACCTGGTCGAGCACTCGGCCGCGGCCGGGGCCATCGTCCAGGGGGAGGCGGCCGGGGCGGCCATGGGCGAGCTCCGGGCGTTCATGTTCGAGCGGGTCTACCTCGGCCCGAGCGCCCGGCGGGAGCACGCCAAGATCGAGCGGGTGGTCCGGACGCTGTTCGAGCACTACTGCGAGCACCCGGACGCCCTCCCCGGCGGGGGGAGCCTGGCCGAGCGGGTGACCGACTACATCGCCGGGATGACCGACCGGTACGCGATCGCGACGTTCGAGGCCCTGACCGTTCCCCGGGCCTTCACCGGGGTGGTCGCCGCCGGCCGCGACGAGCCGGTGGACTAGCGGCGTGGCGCGCTACACGGCCGACTCGAAGGAGCGGGTGCGCGACGCCGTCGACATCGTCGGGCTGATCGGGTCGCGGACCGAGTTGCGCCGGGCGGGGGCCGACCGGTACACCGGGCTGTGCCCGTTCCACGACGAGCGGACACCGTCGTTCGGGGTGACCCCGTCGAAGAAGTTCTACTACTGCTTCGGCTGCCAGGCGGCCGGCGACCCGTTCACCTTCGTCCGGGAGGTCGAGGGCCTCGACTTCGTCCAGTCGCTCGAGTTCCTGGCCGACCGGTACGGGGTCAAGCTCGAGCTCGAGGCCGAGGATCCCCAGGCGGCGGCCCGTCGCCGGCGGCGGGAGCGGCTGCTCGAGCTGCTCGAGCGGACCTGCCGGTACTACGAGCGCTATCTCTGGGAGTCGGGCGAGGCGACCCGGGCCCGGGCCCACCTGCTCGGGCGGGG
>JAXDHK010000031.1:0-4396 GCA_034664545.1 Solirubrobacteraceae bacterium | reverse complement strand
GCCAGCTGTCCCTCGTGGAGCTCCCGCACACCTGATCGCGCCCCGGGCAGGGCCAGCGCGGCGGTCACCTGCCGGCGGTCGAGCTTCTCGATGACCGCTCCGCTCGGGGTGGACACGCTGACGCGGGCCGGCGCGAGTGTGAGCCGCGTCGTGTTGAACACGCGCAGCTCGTACGACACGAGATACGTCCCGCCCGAGCCCCGAAACGGAATCGCCGGCTCCACCGGGGAGACGATCAGAGCAGACAGGCCCTCGTTCCTGGCGACGTCGCGGGCCTCGCCACTCACCGGGCTGGTGACCTCACCCGCGGACTTCGTCTCGCCGCCGCCGCCGCATCCGGCGACGAGCAACCCGAGGAGGAGTCCGAGAGTCACACGACCGCCGCGGATCAGCATCTGGCGCGCATCGTACCGAGCGCCTTGGCGATGCTTCACTTCGGTCGCCTCGAGGGAGTACCCTCGCCCCGGGACGGCTGAGGTGATTGACCGGATTTCTCGTCGGAGGCTGATTCAGGGCGCGCTCGGCGCCGTGACGGTCGGCGTACTCCCGGACCTCCGCCTCCGGCCGCTGGACCCATCCGGGGCGTGGACGTCGAGTGCTCGTCGGGCGGTGGCCCATGCCCAGGTCGAGCTTCCCCAGCCGCGGGCGCTCAGGAGCCGGGGACATCACCTCGGGGTGAGGTTGGTCTGCCGGCCGGCGACGGTGCACATGGGCGCGCCCGCCCCGGTCAGGACGTACACCTACGACGGCGTGGTACCCGGCTACACGTGGGAGCTCGACCCGGGCGACACGCTCACCGTGGACGTGATCAACGCCCTCCCGCGGTTGCACGCTCCGCCGCACCACGGGGCGATGGAGATGACCCGGCCCCACGACTGGACGACGACCAATCTCCACACCCACGGGCTGCACGTCTCGCCGAGCGGCATCGCCGACAACATCTTCCGCTCGATTGCCCCCGGCCAACGGCGCCGCTTCGAGATCCCGGTGCCGAGGGACCATCCGGCCGGTCTGTTCTGGTACCACCCCCACCATCACGGCGGCGTGACACAGCAGGTGCGCGGCGGGATGGCCGGGGCGATCATCGTCCGGGGCGACCTCGACGCCGTCCCCGAGGTGCGGGCCGCCGAGGAGCGGCTCATGGTCCTGCAGGCGATCGAGCTGGGCCCGGATTACGAGCTGCTCGCGCCGATCCCGAACCCGACCAAGGAGCAGGCCTTCTTCCCCCGCAAGAACGTGCTCTACACGGTCAACGGGGTGCTGAAGCCGAAGATCACCATGTATCCCGGTGAGGTCCAGCGCTGGCGGATGCTGAATGCCGCCGAGGGGAAGTTCATGTCGCTGGCGCTGAAGGACCACGCGCTCAACGTGCTGGCCTGGGACGGGCTCACCCTCGGCGCCCCGGAGCCCGCGGAGCTGGTGATGATGTCGGCCGGCAACCGGGTCGAGGTGCTCGTGAAGGCCGGGAAGCCCGGCACCTACGACCTCGTCCTGACCCCCGGGTCGAGCCAGAAGCCGAACATCCCGGGCATGCCGGATTCGGCGACCTTGGGCCTGAGCGCGTCCGAGATCCTCTATTGCTCGCTCGCGCCCATGCCCGGGATGCCGGCGCTCGCCGACCAGCCGCCCGAGCTACTGCCGCGGACGATCGCCACCATCGAGGTGCGCGGGAGCGGCCCGGAGATGAGACTGCCCGGCGCGCTCCCGGCCTGGGATCCGCCGATCCTGCCCATCGCCCGCCAGCGACGGGTCGCCTACACGGTCCACCGGACCGGAATGAACGAGTTCGTCGACTTCGGCATCAACAACCAGCCCTTCGATCCGGCCCGCCCCCCCTACCAGGTGAAGCTGGGGACGGCGGAAGAATGGACGATCGTCAACGAATGTGACCGCAAGCTTATGGACCACGCCCACGTGTTCCACATCCACGTCAACCCGTTCAAGATCACCCGGCGCAACGGCAAGCCGCTGGCCACCCCGCTCTGGCGCGACACCTACGTCCTGACCAAGAGCTCCGGAGACTCGTTCACCTTCGAGTCGAACTTCGTCGACTTCACCGGCAAGTTCGTCGAGCACTGCCACGTGCTGGCCCACGAGGATCTGGGGATGATGGAGTCGATCGAGGTGGTCCCGTGAAGGGCCTGACCCGCCGCGAGGTCATGCGGGCCGGGGCCGCGGGCGCCCTCGGGCTCTGGCTGCCGCTCGAGCTGATCGACCAGGCGGCGGCCGCCCGGACTCGCATCGACCCCCGCTCGCTCGCCGATCTCCGGAGGCGGCTCCGGGGGACCCTCCTGCTCCCCACCGACCGTGGCTACACCGCGGCGAGCCAACCGGCCAACACTCGCTTCGAGCACACCCGGCCGATCGCCGTCGCCGAATGCGCGGACGAGCACGACGTTATCGCTTGCGTCCGCTGGTCCCGGGAGAACGGCGTCCAGCCGGTCGCCCGCGGGGGCGGCCACAGCTACGCCGGCTACTCGACCACGACGGGGCTCCTGATCGATCTCGGCCGGCTCAACTCGGTAACGGTCGACCGGAGGTCCGGCATCGCCAGGATCGGCGGCGGGGCGCTCAACCAGAACCTGTTCGACGCGACGGTCAACACCGGGTTCATCCTCCCCGGCGGAACGTGTCTCGGCGTCGGCGTCGGCGGTCTGGTGCTGGGCGGCGGGGTCGGCTACAACACTCACTGGGCCGGCCTCACATCCGACCACCTCCGGGCCTCGCGCATCGTCACGGCGACCGGCGACGTGCTCCAGGTGGACCCGTCGCACCACCAGGACCTCTACTGGGCGTGCCGTGGCGGGGCCGGCGGCAGCTTCGGGATCAACACGTCCTTCGCCTTCGAGCTGGTGGCGGTCCCCCGACCGGACGTCGCCTTCTATCGCTTCGACTACCGCGGGGCCGACGCCTCGGCCGCGGTCCTCTCGGCCTTCGACAAGATGCTCCAGACGGCGCCGCCCGCCCTCAACGCCGTCGCGATGTCACAGGCGACCCCGGTTGGCGCCGGCGGCCCGCGCGAGGCGATCGACACCTTCTCACGCGGACAGTACATCGGCCCGCTCGACGAGCTGCGCGAGCTCGTCGGCCCGCTGCTCGCCGCGGCCAAGCCGGTCCGGATGACGCTCGAGACGCTGCCGTTCTGGACCATGCAGCGGATGTTCGCCAGCGTCGAGGCCGAGCACCACTCCTTCGGCGACGTCTCCCGGTACTCGCGGGCCCCGCTGCCCGACAGCGTGGTCGCCAAGGTCGTCGATCTGCTCGCGGCCTGCCCGGCCCGAGACGCGGGGAACAACGGCTCGATGTGGTCGCTCGGGTGGATCGGCGGTGCCGTGGTCAACTCGGTCGGGCGCCGCGACACGGCCTACGTGCATCGGGACATGCTGACGATGCTCCGGGCCACCCCGGTCTGGGACACCAACGCGTCCGCCTCGGTCCGCAACGGGCTGATCGCGTGGACCGACGAGGTGATCAGGACGATCGCGCCGCACACCGCGAACGAGAGCTACCAGAACTTTCCCAACCGGGGCATCGTCGACTGGCCGGCCGAGTACTACGCCGAGAACTTCCCCCGACTCGTCGAGGTCAAGACGAAGTACGACCCCCACGACGTGTTCCGAAACCAGCAGAGCATCCCCCCGCGCGGGCGCCGGGCCCCGCGCCCACCGCGCCAGCCCACGGTCGCCGGCTGAACACGCGCCGGAGCGGTCCAGGCCGCCCGGGGCCCGTCCGCCTCACCCGGCCGGATGTCCGATCCGCCCCGGGGTCAGGGGGCCGTCGCCGGTTGCGAGCGACGGCGGGGAGGCCCCGGCCCGCTCGCAGGTGAGCGCCGCGACGGCGACCGCGAACTCGGTCGCCCGGGCGACGAGGTCATCCCGAACGAGCGCGTCCGGGCCGAGGCCGCGGGAGCCCCACCAGGCGAGGAAGCCGCCGGTGAAGGCGTCGCCGGCCCCAATCGTGTCGACCACCCTGACGCGAGGGCCCGCCACCCGGGCCTCCGCGGTCGCGCTCAGGGCGACGGCGCCCTCGGCCCCGCAGGTGAGCAGGACGACGGCGGGTCCAGCGCCCAGGAGGGCGCGCGCCGCGCTCAGCGGGGGCGCCCCCGGATCGAGCCAGGCGAGATCCTCGGCGCTGACCTTGACGAGGTGGCTGCGCCCGAGGACGCGCCGCAACCGCCCCCGGTAGGCGTCCTCGTCGTCGATCATCCCCGGACGGCAGTTCGGGTCGACGGCGACGAGGGTCCGGTCGGCCAGCGCCTCGACCACCGCCTCGAGCGCGGCGCCGACCGGGTCCAGCATCAGGCCGAGCGTCCCGACGTGGAGCATGGCGACCTCCTCGGGTAGCCGCCTGAGCGCATCCACGGTGGTCAGTCCGGGAACCGAGGTCCCGGTCTCGT
>JAXDHK010000030.1:0-10282 GCA_034664545.1 Solirubrobacteraceae bacterium | reverse complement strand
CAGCGGGCCGAGGGGGTGTTCCGGTTCCCCCAGGCGGTGGCGATCGGGCCGGCCGGGGACGTCTACGTCGGGGACCAGCAGACGTTCGCCGTCCAGCGGTTCTCCTCGACCGGGGCGTTCCTGGGCGAGTGGGGGCAGTATGGGTCGCGCCCGGGCGATCTCGGGGCGGTCGGGGGGCTGGCGACGGACGGGGCGGGGAACGTCTACGCGATCGACGCGACCAACGGTCGGATCGAGAAGTTCGACGCCGGGGGCGGTCTGATCACGATGTGGGGGAGGCCGGGGACCGGGCTCGGGCAGTTCCACTTCGGCCCGGGGAAGGGCAACGCCGCCGGGGCCGGCGGGGGGATCGCCGTGGCCGGTCCGTACGTCTACGTCGCCGACACCGGCAACCATCGGATCCAGCGCTTCGGCCTCGACGGGACCGGGGCCATCGCCTGGGGTGGTGCCGGATCCGGGCCCGGGCAGTTCAGCTACCCCCAGGGGATCGCGGCCAACGCCCAGGAGGTCTTCGTCGCCGACGACGACAACCACCGGATCGAGGCGTTCGCCCCGGACGGGTCGTTCATCGGGGCGACCGGAGCCATCGGGGCCGGGACCGGCCAGTTCGCCTTCCCCTACGACGTGGCCGTCGACGGGCAGGGCTTCGTCTACGTCGCCGACAACAACAACCACCGAATCGTCAAGCTGAACGCCCAGCTCGGGTACGTGACGAGCTGGGGGAGCATGGGGAGCGCGCCCGGCCAGCTCGGCTTTCCCCGGGCCCTGGCCGCCACCGGGTCGGGCCTGGTCTACGTGGCCGACACGGCGAACAACCGGATCCAGATCTTCGATTCCAACGGCGCCGTCCAGGGAGCCTGGGGCGGGTCGGGGCGGGGGCCGGGCAACCTGACCGGGCCGCTCGGGGTCACGGCCGAGGCGAGCGGGGCGCTGATCGTGGCCGACACCGAGACCGGCCGGCTCGAGGCCTTCGACCCCGACGACCGGTTCGCCGCGTCGATCGGCCGGGCCGGGGGCGCTCCGGGGCAGTTCCTCTCCCCGGGGGCGGCGGGGTTCGATCCGAGCGGGGGGCTGGTCGTCGCCGACACGGGCAACCACCGCCTCCAGCACCTGACCCGGCCCGGATCCCCGGTCGGGGTGTTCGGGGCCCAGCCGGGGAGCGCCCCCGGGGGGTTCGGGGTCTCCCCGACCGGGGAGACGGTCGTCGCCGACCCCCGGGGGAACCGGGTCGTCCGGTACAACCCCGACGGGAGCACGGCCGCCGCCTTCGGGTCCCCGGGGTCGGGCCCCGGCCAGTTCAAGAGCCCGGCCTCGGCGGCGCTCGACGGGCAGGGCGACGTCTACGTGGCCGACACCGGGAACGACCGGATCCAGGTGCTCAGCCCCGACGGGGAGGTGATCCGGACGTGGGGGAGCCGCGGGGGAGGCGACGGGCGCTTCCGGGGGCCGTACGGGATCGCGGTCGACTCGGCCGGGGACGTCTACGTCTCGGACCGGTCGAACCAACGGATCGAGAAGTTCTCGCCGACCGGGAAGTTCCTCGCCAAGTGGGGCGCCCGGGGGGCCGGGGTCGGAGAGCTGAGCGCCCCGGCCGGCCTGACCGTCGACTGCCGGGGCGGCCTCGTGGTCGCCGACTCCCAGAACAACCGCCTCGAGCGCTTCGCCGGGGTCTCGCCGGCGGTCGGGTGCGCACCGTTCGCGAGCTTCGCCGCCCCGCCCCCGCCCCCGCTCCCGGCGCCCGTCCTCCGGGTGACGCTCCGGAGCCGGACCGGGGTGCTCGCCCGGCGCGGTCTGGTCGTCGTCGTCGGGTGCGACCGTCCGTGCCAGATCACCGCCCGCGCCCGGCTGAACCCGGCCGTCGGCCGGGCCCGGACCGGTCTGAGCGCGGCGCCCCGCCGGCTCGGGACGGGCGCCCCGACCCCGGTCAGGCTGAGCCTCGGAGCCCACGGCGTCCGGTTGATGCAGGCCGCCCTCGGCAAGCGCCGGCGGGGCCTCCGGGCCCTGGTGACGGTCACGGCGATCAGCGTCGGCAACGCCCCGGGGACCCCGGCTCGCCCGTTCCAGGCCAACTACCATGTCTCGCGCTAGCGCTCCGTGAGGATGGTCCCCGCGGCGTGAGGATAAGTCCGGGAACTTGGACTAATGTCGGTGCGGGGATGTGCCGAAGAAGGAAGTCATGGACCAACGTGAAGAGAAGGTCATTTTCGAGACGCCGAGCCACACGATCCGGGGGACGGTGACCCTGGCCCGCGAGGGCTACCGGAGCCGGGTTTCGGACATGCTGAACGCGTCCGAGCGGACGTTCATCCCGCTGACCGATGCCACCATCGAGCCGCTCAACGGGGGCGAGGTCACCCGCCATCCGTTCGTGGCCGTCGCCCGCAGCCACATCGTCTTCGCCGTCGGCCTCGAGGCCTGACCCCCGGCGCGAGCCCGCTGGGTAGAGGCCCGGCGGGTGCGTCGGGGGTCGATAGGATGCCGGGATGGCGCGCGGATGCACGACGCCGGTCGGAGCCGTCGTCAAGGGCGCGGTCGCGGGGACGGTCGGGGCCCTGGCCATGGACCTGTTCATGTGGAGCGGCTACCGCCGGGAGGGCGGGACCGACGGGTTCCGAGGTTGGGAATTCTCGGCCGGGCTCACCTCCTACGAGGCGGCCCCGGCTCCGGCCCAGGTCGGTCGGCGAATCGTCGAGGGCTTCCTCGGGCGGGAGCTCCCCCCGGGGACGGCGAGGCCGATGAACAACGCCGTCCACCTCCTGACCGGGGTCCAGTGGGGGGTCGTCCACGGGGTCCTCGCCGGGTCCTCGGGCCGGTCCGGTCCGGTCTCGGGGGTCCGGACGGGGATGACGGCCTGGCTGGCCAGCTACGCGCTCCTGGCCCCGGCCGGGCTCTACGACCCGATCTGGAAGTACCGGCCCGGGGTGCTCGCCAAGGATGCGAGCGCCCACCTGGTCTACGGGTTGGCCACGGCGGGCGCGTTCCGGGTGCTGGCGGGCCGGGGCGGGGACCGCGGCCGGGACTGACCCGGCTCGGGGCGCGCCTCAGGCGGTGGCGGCGGGGACCGACCCAACTCGACGGCGCCTCAGGCGGGGGCGCTGGTCAGGAACGTCGCGGCGAGATCCTCGTCCCCGTGGGAGTCGGCCCCGCGTTCGAGGCGGTCGCGGATGGTGATGAGAAGGGGGAGGTCGAGCCCGGCCTGGCCGGCGGCCTCGGCCGCGAGCCGGGCGTCCTTGGCGGCGAGGGCGAGCCGGAACGACGGCTCGAAGTCACGCTCGATCATCGCCTTGCCCTTGGTCTGGAGGTACGGGAGGTCGAGCGGGCCGCCGGCGACGGCCTCGAGCACGAGCCGCGGATCGAGGCCGAGGCCCTCGGCGAGGGCCAGGGTCTCGGCGGCGCCCTCGACGATGGTCAGGACCCAGCTGTTGGTGGCGAGCTTGAGGCGGGTCCCGGCCCCGGCCTCCCCGACCCAGAGCGTCCGCCGGCCGACGACCTCGAAGACGGGGTCGACCCGGGGGTGGACGTCGTCGGGGCCCGAGGCGAGGACGACGAGCTCGCCCTTCTCGGCCGGGGCCTTGGTCCCGAGGACGGGGGCGTCGACGAAGACGAGGCCGTGGTCCCGGGCGAGCTCGGCGGCCCGGCGGGTCCCGTCGAGGCCGATCGTGCTCATCTGGAGCCATACCGCTCGGGGTCCGAGCCCCGGGGCCGCTCCGTCGGGACCCCCGACCGCCTCGAGGACGGGGTCGGCGTCGCTGAGCATGGTCAGGAGGATGGTGGCCCCGTCGGCGGCCTCGGACGGGGTGGCGCAGACCCGGGCGCCGTCACCGGCGAGGGGCGCGGCCTTCTCGGGCGAGCGGTTCCAGGCCCGGACGGGGTAGCCGGCCCGGGCGAGGTTGGCCGCCATCGCCCGGCCCATGGTCCCGCCGGCCCCGAGGACGGCGATGGTCTCCTGGTCGGTCACGGCGGCGTGCTCCTCTCGAGTTGACGGGGTGGGCGTACCCGGTCGGCGTTGCGCGCACGTCGGGACCCGGGTGCGGCTTCCTAGCGCAGGGCCGGAGCCAGCTCCACGCCCGCGCGGTCGACCGACCTCCTGACCCGGCGATCGAAGGTCGCGATCCAGGCGCCGTGGGCCCGGGCGGTCGCGAGGGCGAACCCGTCGGCCAGGCTGATGTTGAGACCACGCAGCCGGGCGGCGTCCCGAGCGATCGGGGAGGTAGGTGCGACCAACCCGACGCCCAAGGCGTCGATCGCCGAGACCGCCGCCCGCAGCGTCCGGTCGTGTTCGGCCGGGCGGACGAGCGCCTCGGCGTAGTTGATCAGGGACAGGAGGAGAGACGTGCGTTCGAGCGTGAGCTCCCGGATGCCGGCGACGGCGACCGGGTGGTTGGCGTCGGCTCGATCGAGCGCGGCGATCACGACGTCGGTGTCGAGGACACACACATTCATGCGCGCTCTCCGGCGCGAAGGCGGTCGAGGTAACCCTCCTCGTAGAGGCCGTCGAAGACCCCGAACCCGGCGTCGAGCTCCCGAGCCGCCCGACGCACGACGATCGTGTCGGGTCCGTCGGCCTCGATCGTCACCTCGTCACCCGGGGAGAAGCCCGCTCCGGCGAGGGCCTTGACCGGGAGCGTGACCTGGTTCTTGCCGGAGATCCGCGGCACGCCTTTACTTTATAGTAAAGCTTGTCCGTGGGTCCGGCCCGACCGGTATGACTCGGACTTGATCAACGATGAACTGGCCCTTGACGACCGAATCGTTAGGAGCGGCCGAGCCGCGGAGACCGCATTCGATCTGCTCGCGAGCCGACCGAACCTGGCAAGTGCGGAACGATTGAGTGCTCGCGCCGCCGAAGCGAAGTCGGACGGCGGTGCGACTGACCGTCGGCTCACGTCTCTGCGCCTCTGGCCCGACGCAGACGGCGGCTCCCGGCCTGGCGACTCCCGTTCCTCGCCAGCTGCACTACACGTGAATCAGTTCGAGATGGGTTCCGGCCGCTGTGGCGAGCGCATCGAGATCACCGGTGTCCGACGTGACGATCAGATCACCATCCGCGGCGAGCAGGACGAGCGCAGCGTCGATGACGTCGGCATTTCCGCAGCGGCCCAACAGAGCTCCGGCGCGGCGGCCGAGCGCGTCATCAAGCGCGACGACCTCTACGGCGTCAAGCAACCGTGCCAACAGCGCTTGGCGCGCTCCCCCACGCCAGACTTGACCGACGACCCCGCCGTGGGTGGTAGGAACACGGCCAGCGCGTCGCTCCGCTTTGAGGATCGCGATGACCTCACGGTCGGCTCGTTCGACAGCGATCAAAGCACCGGCGTCGAGAACGATCGTCATCGTCCGGCGCGGGGAACGGGCACGGTGCCGGGCGCGTCAGCCACTGGACCGTCGCCTCGGACGACAACGGCGCGTGCGCGTGCCGCGCGTGCCGCCGACGCCATCTCGGCGTCGCTGATCTCGCCGTGTTCGGTCTCGAAGGCAGCGAGGAAGGCATCCATCGCAGCGAGTCGCCGATCACACTCGACCTGCGCGCGGAGCGCCTCGTTGACCCACGCACTGAGGCTCTCGGCTCGGCCGGCGGCTACAACCTCGTGGCCCCTGGCGAGGAGATCCGCGTCGACCGTGGCCGACAATCGTTGCTTGGAGCTCATACGAACATCCTACGCCATGACCACGATGGTGGCATTGGATCGCTCGAGGCCCTAACGATCATCCCCACGACAAACACCGACGATTCGGATTCAGGGTCAGGTCGTGGACTGCCAGGGGACGGGGCGGCGGGGACGCAACCGAAACCACAGCCCAATCAGACGACGCGCTGATCGACCTTCTCGTCGAGGCGACCGGGCGTGGCGAGCGGGCCGGGGCTGCGGACGCCCTCCGGGGGAAAGGGCGAGGTCAGACCGCGATGCGATCGGTGTCGTAGGTCGATGGCTCGGGCACCGGCCGGCCGGTCAATCGCAGGAGCTCGACGTGGGCTGCCACCGCGGTGCGGGCGTTGCGCTCGATCTCGGCGCGGTTGTCCCCGGCGGCCGTGCAGCCGGGGAGGTCCGGCACGTACGCCCACCAGCCGTCGTCATTGCGTTCGTAGATAGCCAGGTATTCCGTCATCGCAGCTCGTCGATCCCGCTCGCGCGCCTGATCGAGGAAAGGGTACCGGTAGCCACCTGCTTCCCCGGAGTGCCGGGAACCGTCACGACGTTCGAATTCTTCGGGTGCACGTACTGGCGATGACTCCCGACGCTTCGAGCGAGCTCCCATCCGTTCGCGCGGAGGATCTTCTCGATCTCGCGGACCGTCTTCGGCACCGCCCGAGCGTACCGACGCATGGCGATTGCACCGGGCTCGTAGGCAGCGCGGGTTCGGATGACGGTCGCGATGGCCAGGCGGACGGAGAGAGAGGGATTCGAACACTCGAACGAGGTTTCCCCCGTTACGCGATTTCCAGTCGCGCCCGTTCAACCGCTCCGGCACCTCTCCGTGGCGTGCGTCCCGGAAGGCTACGCCAAGCGATAATCTGACGCTCGCCCCGTCCTCCTCCCCCACGGTCGGGGAGCCCGAGCCACCGGAGACCACCCTGCTCGCCCTCAGCAAAGCCGCCGGCATCGATTTCGGCCTGATCGCCACCTTCGGGGGGATCGGCCTGCTCGTCAACGGGATCGTCGTCTACATCTACTTCCAGATCCGCGGCGAGCACCAGCAGAACCAGGCCGAGCGGACTCCGCCGAGCTAGTTCGCCGCGGCGGTGGCCCGAGCCGAGGGGGCGGGCCCGCGCCCCCGATCGAGCTCGCGCCTCGGCGCGGCCACGTTCGGTCAGGCGGTCGGCGGGAGCAGGAGGTCGAGCACCGGACTCTGGACGACCCCCGACCGGTTGATCCCCCCGGCGATCAGGATCCGGTCGGCCACCGTGGCCACCGCCATGTCCCCGAGGCCCACCGGGAGCGTTCCCGCGAACCGGGCGTCTCCGGTCGCCGGGTCGATCGCGTAGATCGCCCGGGTCTCGCTCCCCGGCCCGTGCCCCCGGCCCCCGATCACGAACACCAGCCCCCCGAGGGTCCCGGCCCCGGCGTGGGCCAGCGCGATTGGCAGCTCCCCGATCCTCGTCACTCGGTGGCGCCCCGGATCGAAGCGCAGGATGCTCCGGGTCGCCACCCCGCCCGAGATACCTCCGGCGATGATCACCGCCCCGTCGACGCTCGCCGCCGCCGCGAACCGCAACGGCACCGGGAGGTGAGCCGTCCGGTGGGCGGTCCCACCCGGGGTCCACGCCACCACCCCGTCGAGCTCCCTCGTCCCGTCGAAGCCCCCGATCACGAAGGCCGTCCCCCCGACGCTGGCCACCGCCGCCTCGGTCACCGGCTCCGGGAGCCGACCGACCTCCCGGGCCGTGCCCCCTCCGGCGCTCGCCACCCCCAGGATCGAGGCCCGAACTCCGGCTTCCCCGCCGCCGCCGCCGCCGCCGCCGCCGCCGCCGCCGCCGCCGCCGCCGAATACGTATACCGCGCCCCGAATCCCGACCGCCCCGGCCCCCGCCAGCCCCGACGGAAGTTGCCCGCCGGTCGTCGAGCTCGTCCCCTCCACCCGCTGGATCGAGCTCACCGTGGATCCCCCGTCGTCGACCCCGCCGACCACCAGCATCGCCCCGGCCGCCCCGCCCGGGGCCCCGGCCGCCTGCTGGACCGGGCGGGTCAGGTGCCCGGCCCCGGCGACGCTGACCGGGTTGCCCCGGAGCGTGTCGAGCGAGACCCCGGATGACCCGGTCCCGCCCCCGAGCGTAGAAGTCGTGACGAAGACGACCGCGGCGACCGTCGCCCCGAAGGTCCCGAGCGCGGCGACCCGCCTCCGCCAGACGAGGGTTCGTGGCTGCTGGGCGTAGAGCGGGGCGGGCATCGTCGTGCGACCGGAGACCACCGAGGTCCCCGCGCGGGCGACAAACCTAGCCGTTCCGGCCGGGAGCGGTCGGACTCCGGGACCCTGGCCGCCGGTGCCGGACGGGCTCCGAAAGAAACCGGCTCAGGCCACGAAGACCGGTGTCCCGACCGGGGTCTTCCCGTAGAGGTCGATCACGTCCGGAATCCGCATCCGCACGCAACCGTGCGAGGCCGTGTGGCCGATCGACGAGTACTCGCTCGGGTCGATCCCGTGGATCCCCGCCCCCCCGTTGAATGCCATCCACCGGGCCTTGATCGGGTCGTCCGGCCCCGGAGGGATCGTCTGGCCCGCCAGCGCCCCCGCCCACGCCGAGTTCGGGACGTGCCACGACGGGTTCGTCTCCTTCCACTGGACATCGTACAGCCCGGCCGGTGTCTCGAGGCCCTGGCGGCCGACCGCGACCGGATAGGTCGAAGCCAGGCGGAGGTGGTCGAAGTACTTGAGCACGAACGCCGCCCGGTCGATCACGATGTAGGCTGGGTACTTCGAGGCCAGCTCGCTCTCGGTGACCTTCGGCTCGAGCACCCGCGTCGGCGCCGAGATCGCCCGACCGGCCGCCGGGTCGGCCAGGGCGTGCTCGACCCGCTCGGCCAGGATGGTCGCGCTGACCGCGAGCCCCGTCCGCGCCGGAACCTGGTCGAGCCCCGAGGCCGTCGGCGCGACCGACGCATCCTGAGCCGGGCGGTTGGTCGCCTGGCTCACCTTCGCGATCAGCGACCGGACCGCCGGATGCGAGAACGAGACCGTCAGCGGGATGTCCTTGTTGACCCGACCCCCGGTCAGGCTCCGCGTCGCCCGGGAGATGAAGGACCCCGACCGGCTCGCCTGGAGCGCCTCGTTGACCAGCCTCCGGGTGTCGACCGCCACGCCCGCCTGCCCCGGACTCAGGGTGAACCGCCGGGAACCGGCCGTGACCACGATCGGCCGCTGGAGCGGCGTGTCGACCCGAGACCGGACGAGGTCGAAGGCCGCGGCGGTGTGGAGGCCGCCCACGTCGATCCCGGCCACCCGGACGCCCTTGGCGATCACGTCGCTCCGGCTGTGGTCGTAGAGGTAGGCGAACACGCCCAAGAGCAACACGAGCGCCCCCGTGGCGACTGCTCCGACGATCAACGGCTTTCGACCCATCAGTCCTGCTTTCTCCGGTCCTGGCTCGCCTCGGCGGGCCGGCTGGCCCCGTTTGTCATACCCCCAACTCCACCAAGCGGATCAGCTTCCCGGCGGATTGTCAATCGCTGGTGGCAATGACGCAAGTTCCAACCGCCCCGAGCGCTAGCGTGAAGGGCATGTGCGGGCGATACACGAACACGGCCGAGCCCCACGCGCTCGAGCAGCGCTTCGGCCTCCGGCTCGGCTCCTTCGAGGGGACCCGGCGCTACAACATCGCCCCGACCGAGTCCGTCCTCGGCGTCGTCCGCCCCGAGGACCCCGACCGCGCCGGGCCAGCCGACGGATCCGGCGGCCCTCCGGTCCCCCGGATCCTCCGCTGGGGCCTGATCCCCCCGTGGTCCCGGGGCGGATCGTCCTACACGATGATCAATGCCCGGGCCGAGACGGTCGAGGCCAAGCCGGCCTACCGGGGCCTGATCGCCACCGCCGCCCGCCGGGCCCTCCTCCCGGCCGACGGCTTCTACGAGTGGCTCCGCTCCGAGGATCGCCGCCAGCCCCGCCAGCCCTTCCACTTCACCGTCGACGACGGCGGTCCGTTCGCCCTCGCCGGCCTCTGGACCCCCGGATGGCTCGACGGGGAGCGCGTGGCCACGGTCACCATCCTCACCTGCCCGGCCAACGACCTCGTCGGCCGACTCCACGACCGGATGCCCGTGATCCTCCCCGACCGGGCCAGCGAGCTCGCTTGGCTCGACCCCGAGCTCGACGGCCCCGCCGCCCGGGCGATGTGCCTGCCCCTGGCGTCCGGGCGCATGCACGCCGCCCCGGCCAACCCCGCCGTCAACAAGTCCGGCGACCTCGACGGCGAGGGCCCCGCGCTCCTCCGGGCTCCCGACCCCCCCGGGCTCCTCGCGGTCCCCGCCGGCCCCGGCGGGTCGCCCCGGGCTCCCCAAGTCCCCGACGCCCCGCGTCCGCCCGAGCGGCTTCCCGGCTTCTGAGCCTCCTCCGCCGTCACACTTGGCCCTCGTGGTCGCCGGGCCCCCGGCGAGCTAACGCAGGTGAACACGCACGATGCCAAGAGCCGACTCACCGAGCTGGTTGCCGCCGCCGAACGGGGTGAGGAGGTCCTCATCACGGTGACCCGTTCGACCGGGTCGTGATCGCCCACGCGCTCGCCGACGACATGAGCATCCTGACCCGTGACCGGGGGTTCGGCGTCTACGGCCTCAGGTTTGCCACGTGA
>JAXDHK010000029.1:0-3270 GCA_034664545.1 Solirubrobacteraceae bacterium | reverse complement strand
CACCCGGGCCGGGGACCCCGTCCGCCGGTGCACCCACTTCTCACTCTCGCTGAGCGCCTCCCGCCGGTTGTGCCGGTGGGTCGCGTGGAACATCGACGGAGCGGCCAAGGTCGCGACCACGGGAGATCACCGCCAGTTCGTCCTCGACCCGGCCTACGGGCCCGGTGATCAGGTCGGCCCCGAGCTCTACGTCAGGAACCCCCTCGACCAGGGCCACATCGCGGCCTTCTCCGACGTCTCCTGGGGTACGCCGGAGGTCGCGGCCGTGGCCCGCCGGGAATCGTGCTTCTTCTCCAACATCACGCCCCAGCTCGATTCCTTCAACCGGTCCGATCTCAAGGGCGTCTGGGGGGAGCTGGAGAACGAGATCGCCAAGGAGAACAAGGTCGCCGGGCAGAGGCTCAGCGAGGTCGGCGGGCCCATCCTCGGAGCCGACGATCTCGAATTTCAGGGCGTCCTCGTCCCGCGCGAGTTCTGGAAGATCGTCGCCTACGTCGAGGCCGGGAAGTTGCGGGCCAAGGCGTTCAGGCTGACCCAGAAGGACCTCGACGGGAAGCTCGGCCTCCTCCCGCTCGACGAGTTCCGCATCTACCAGCAGCCGATCGCCGAGATCGCCACCGAGACCGGCCTCGATTTCGGCCGGCTCACGCCCGCCGACACGGCTCCCCGACCGGCCAAGCCGGCGGCCGTCGCCGGTCCGCACGTCCGCAGGATCACCAGCCTCGCCGATGTCACCGCCCGGGGATGGTGACCGCCCGGCGCCGCGTCACCGCCCGCCGGCCGAGCCTGACCCCCGGTCACCGCCGGGGCCGGAACCGCCAGCGCATCCGCTCGGGCATCCGGAAGCGCTCGGTCCGGGGGAGCGGACTCTCCGGGGGCGCCGCCGGGCGCGCCGACCGCCCCCGCCCGAGCGGCCGGCCCAGCCACTCCCGGAAGCGCAGCCAGAAGCCCGGCGACGACGGGCGCCCCCAGCCGGCCCGGGGGGGGACGGTGGCCCGGACCAGCGCCACCCAGTCCTCGAGCGGGAGCTCCCCCGAGATCAGCCGGGCCAGGGCCCCGGTGACCGGGGCGTCGAAGCCGGCCCGCTCGAGCGCCAGGGCCATCAGCGGGACGGACTCGAGGGCCTCGACCGCCTGACCGACCCGGCCGTGGATCTCCGAGGCCGGGACCCCCTCGGCCAGGAGCTCCCCGGCCCGGCGGTTGCGGCTCTGGGGGGCCAGGGCGGTGGCGACGAGGTCGCCGGTCCCGGCCAGCCCGATCATCGACTCGGGCCGGGCCCCGTTGGCCTCGGCGAAGCGCCAGATCTCGGCGAAGATGTGCCCGGCGGCCGCGCCCGCCGCGTTCAGCCCCTGGGCCTCGGTCGCCCCCGAGGCCAGCGCCGCCGCGTTCTTGGCCGCCCCGGCCAGCTCGACCCCGATCGGGTCGTTGGAGAGCTCGCAGACCACCCCGGCCCGGGTGAACACGCTGGTCAGGGCCTCGGCCAGGGCCTCGTCGCTCGACGCCGCGACCAGCCCGGCCCCGGCGGTGACCATCTCGTCGGCGTGGGCCGGTCCCCCGATGCAGGCCACCCGATCCCCGCCGAAGCGCTCGCGCAGGACGACGGTCGGCGGCCTCCCGTCCGGGGGGACGAGCCCCTTCGACAGGGAGACGACGGCCGTCCGCCGCCCGAGGCCGGCCTCCGGGAGGGCGGCGATCACCTCGGCCAGGTCGGTCGACGGGACGCCGAGGAAGACGTAGTCGGCCCGCTGGAGCCCGGCGCTGACCGGCTCGATCCGGAGGTCCCGGGGCAGCTCGACCCCGGGGAGGTAGACGAGGTTCTCCCGGTCGGCGACCAGCCGGCCCGCCTGGTCCTCGGTCCGGGTCTGGAGCGTCGTGCGCAGGCCGCCCCGGGCGAGGAGCACGGCGATCGCCGTCCCGAACGACCCGGCGCCGATCACCACGGCGCGCTTGGCGCCGGGGAGGTGGGGGCGGGACAACGGCGGGCGGGCGGCGCCTCTCGAGGGCTCCGGCGGCTCGGGGGGGCCGTCTGCCATCGCCCGAGACTAGTGGTTCAGTGCTCCGGCTCGATGGGCGGGACCGGCCAGGCGGCGGGCCAGCTCGCCCCCGGCGGCGACCAGCTCGGCCGGGCCCCGGGCGGTCAGGATCTCCTGGAGGTCGAGGATCCGGGCGTCGAACCGGTCGAGGGCGGAGATCCCGACGATCGCGTGGGCCGGGACCCCGGCCTGCCGGGCCCGGGTCGCCACCTCCCCGAGCACCCCGCCCCCGAGGGCCGACCGGTCGAGCCGGCCCGCACCGACGACCACCGCCCAGGCCGCGCGCATCCGCCGGTCGAAGTCGACCGCGTCGAGCACGAACGCCGCCCCCGGGCGCAGGTCGGCCCCGAACGCCGCCCCCAGGCCGCCCGCCAGGCCCCCGCCGGCACCGGTGCTCCTCTTTCGGAGCGGCTTCGCCCGGACCCCGCCCCCGCCGCCGGGTCCGGCGGCCTCGGGTTCGGCCGCGACCTCGAAGGGCGTGCCGCCGTCGCAGAGGACGACGAGCCGGACCCCGCCGAGGCCCCCGCCGGCCTCGATCGCGGCGATCGCCCCGGCGCCCCCGTCGGCCGGGACCCGGCCCCCGGCGGCGACCACCACGACCTCGGCGCCGGCGTCCCGGGCCGCGAGGATCAGCTCGCCCGCCCCGCGCGAACCGGCCCCCGGGTCCGGGCCGGCCGGGCCGGCGGTCGGGGCGGCGGCCTCGACCAGGGCGGTCGCCCCGCCCTCGAGGAGGCCGAACCCGACCGACCGCGGGCGTCCGTCGGGACCGGCGACCCGGGCGGCGGCGGTCTCGCCGCCCAGGCGGGTCAGGAGCACCTCGAGCGTGCCCTCCCCGCCGTCGGCCACCGGGCAGAGGTCGGGCGGCTCGAGTCCGGCCGCCTCGAGTCCCCGGCCGATCGCCGCGGCGACCGCGCTGGCCCGGAGGTCTCCCGGGAAGGCGGCGGGGGCGACGAGGAGCTGCACGGTGAGGCCATCCTCCCAGGGACGGAGCCGATCACGCGGCCGAAGTCCCGACCGGCGGCGGGTGGGTCTAGTCGAGGGTGACGCCCCGGTGCTGGGCCGGGGCCGGGGTGTGCGGGGAGGCGAGGACCCTGGCCGTGCTCGTGACCGTCAACCGCCGGGCCGAGCCCGGGCGCACGCGGAGGTGGAGGGCGACCGGGTGCCCGTGGGGGAGCTCCATCCGGCGGGACCCCAAGCGGGCCCCCTTCTGGTTGTCGGTCACCGAGACCGCGACGGT
>JAXDHK010000028.1:0-15654 GCA_034664545.1 Solirubrobacteraceae bacterium | reverse complement strand
CGCCCGCCAAGGCCGTGGCTGACGCCTGTGTTCGATTACTCGCGTGGTTGTCGGCAAGCTACTAGCTAGCTAGTGCTAGTGGTGTGCATCGGAATTCACTTGAGTGGCTGGCGTGCGCGGCCGGGCGTGATCTGGCTCGCCTGGTGGCACCCGGTGTGCCGGTGGCATGTGGGCTGACGCAGGGTGGCGCCAGGCGCGTCCGGACGCCGCCGGACGCCAAGCCCGGTACGAGACGACCACAAGCCCAAGCCGGTGATCGTGGTCGTTGCGGTCTGGGCGCGGTCCGTGCCCTGAGATCGCAGACGCACGGCGTGGCGCTATTTGACGCACGGGAGCACGTGAGAGCTCGCTCCGTGGTCGACGGCATAGACCGAGTTCGCGGGTGTCCGGCACGGGCTCTTGCCCCGGCGGGTCGACGGACCTGGGGCCGCGCGTCCCGCTTACGAATCCGGCGGCTCGCCTCCGAGCCGGTCGACCATCCGCAGGAGGTCGAGGGGGCTGAACGGCTTGGTCAGGAAGAGGTCGGCCCCGGCCGCCTCGGCCCGGGAGCGGGCCGAGTCGTCGGCCGAGGCGGTCAGCATCACGATCGTCGCTCCGGCGTGCGCCGCGTCGGCCCGCAGGCGGCGGCAGGCCTCGATCCCGTCGAGGCGGGGCATGTCGATGTCGAGGAACACGAGGTCCGGGCGCTCCCGCGCCGCCACGGCCACCGCCTCCTCCCCGTCGGCCGCGGCGAAGAGCTCGAACCGGGCTGGGTCCTCGAGCGTGGTGAGGATGAGGCCGCGGATGAAGGGGTCGTCGTCGACGACGAGCACCGCCCGCCGAGCGCTCATGAGATCTCGGCCTTGACCGCGGCGAAGGCCGCGTCCCCGATCCGGCCGAAGGCGGCGACGATCGTCGGGTCGAACTGGCTCCCGGTCCCCGCCTCGATGATCTGCCGGGCCTCGGCGATCGACGACTCCGCCCGGTAGGGGCGCTGGGTGGTCAGCGCGTCGAGGACGTCGGCCACGGCGAAGACCCGGGCCGAGAGCGGGATCCCCTCCCCGCGCAGACCGTCGGGGTAGCCGGTCCCGTCGAAGCGCTCGTGGTGGTGGCGGATCACGTCACGGGCCTGCCCGAGGAAGTCGATGTCCCGGACGATCTGCGACCCGGTGACCGGGTGCTGCTCGATCACCAGGCGCTCGGCCGCGGTGAGCGGCCCCGGCTTGAACAGGATGGCGTCGGGCACCGCCACCTTGCCCACGTCGTGGAGGAGGAAGCCGAACTCGACCTCCCGGTCCCCGGCCAGCTCGAGGCCGGCCGCATCGGCGATCAGGAGCGCGTAGGCCGCCACGCGCTCGGCGTGCTTGCCGGTGTAGGCGTCGCGCGCCTCGACGGCATTGGCCAGCGCCCGGACCGTGGCCACGTAGGAGCGGTGGAGCTCCTGCGTCCGCGCCCGCTCCTCCTTGAACGTCTCCCGGAGATCCGCCGCGTAGCGCTGGAGCTGGCGCTCCTTGTCGGCCGCGTTGGACTCCTGGAGTGCGAGCTCGGCCCGCAGATCGGCGAGCTCCGCCTCCGGATCGGCCCGGCCCTCGAGAGGCCGCCCGGCCGTCCTCGGCTGCTGTGGTTCGGTGGTCACGCTCGATCGGCCTTTCACGCCCTGCCTGGGGTCACGGCAGTATCACCCAGGGCCGCCCGGACGGCGAGTGCCGCCTGCTCGACCGGGAGCACCGGCACGCCGAGGCGGGGCGCGGCCGCCGTGTCGCCGTCGGAGAAGAAGATCACTGCCCGTCCCGTCCGCCGGCCCCGGAGGTCCACGCTCTCGACCACGGCCTGGGGGCTCCGCAGCCCGGCGTCGATCAGCGCCACCTCGTAGCGCTCGGTCGCGCACGCCCGGGCGGCCGCCGGCCCGCTCGTCTCCCACCGGTACTCGACTCCGAACCGGTCGAGCTCGGCCGTCAGCCGCTCCCGAACCTCCGCCCGACCGACGGCCAGGACCCGCGTCCGGCCGGAGGCGACGGCGATCGTGAGCACGGCGTGGAGCTCGGCGCTGTCGATCGGCTTCGGGACCACCCACTCCCCTTCGAGCGCACCGTGGTCGGCGAACACCGAGACGAAGACGACCGGCACCCGGCGCAGGCGCGTGTCGGCCCGGATCTCCCGAAGCGTCTCGATCCCGTTCATGCCCGGCATCAGCACGTCCAGGGTGACCGCGTCGAAGCGCTCGGCCCGCAGGCGGGCCAGGGCCTCCCGGCCGGAGTTGACGAGGACGGTCTCGACCCCGAGCGGGGCCAGCTTCTCGGCGATCAGCTCGGTGATCTTCGGCTCGTCGTCGACCACCAGCACCCGCCGGCCGGTCATCGAGGCCACCCTCGTCCCCCCGGGGTCCGGCACCGCTCGCGGGAGGTGGACGGTGAAGGTGGTCCCGACGCCCGGGGTGCTCTCGAGGTCGATCCGCCCGTGGTGGAGGTCGACGAGCGACTTGACGATCGCCAGCCCGAGGCCCGTCCCCCGCTCGGCCCGCGGCCCCTCCCCCCGATAGAAGCGCTCGAACACCCGGGCTCGCTCCTCGGCGTTCATCCCCCGCCCGGTGTCGCTCACGCCGATCGCCAGGCCCGCCGGTCCCGAGCGCAGGCGCACGACGATCTTCCCGCCCTCGCCGGTGTAGAGATGCGCGTTGGTCAGCAGGTTGGTCGCGATCTGGCGGACCCGCCCCGGATCGACGAGCGCCGGGGGCAGGGCCTGGCCGACGTCCAGCTCGAGCGTCTGGCCCTTGTCGGTCAACCGCGGGCGGATCAGGTCGACCGCCTCGAGCACGACCTCCCGGAGGTCGGTCGGACGCCGGTAGAGCTCGACGCTCCCGGCCTCGATCTTCGCCACGTCGAGCAGGTCGCTGACCAGGTCGGTCAGGCGGTTGGCCGAGAGCGCGATGATCCGGACGAACTCGGCCTGGCGGTCGGTCAGCCCCCCGGACGATTCGAGCAGCTCGACGTAGCCCTTGATCGAGGTCAGCGGGCTCCGCAGCTCGTGCGAGGCCGTGGCCACGAACTCGGTCTTCGCCCGCTCGAGGCGCGCCCGCTCGGTCACGTCGCGCACCGTCCAGATGACGCCCCCGTCCCCGGTTCCCAGGCGCGCCGCCGTGATCGCCAGCGTCGCTCCTTCGTCCCGCTCGACGATCACCTCCCCCCGCAGGGCATCGGTCAGCCCGGGCAGCGGGCTCGCCAATCCGTCGGCCCGGCGGCCGGGGCGCAGCTCGGGTACGAGCTCGATGGCCCGGGGGTTCACCGCGGCGACCACGCCGTCGGCCTCGCAGAGGATCAGCCCGTCGCCCAGGCTCTCGATCGTGACGGCCAGGCGCCGGCGCTCGGAGTCGAGCTCGGCCGTCGTCGCCGCCAGGTCCTCGCCCATCCGGTTGAACGCCTGGCCCAGGGTCTGGAGCTCGGCCGGGCCCCCGGGATGCACCCGCGATGCCAGGTCGCCCCCGGCCAGCCGTCCGGTCGCGGTGACCAGCTCCCGCAGGGGCGTCCGCATCGTCCGGATCACCGCCGCGACCAGGAGCAGGACGGCGACGAGGGCGAAGGATCCACTGATGACGATCGCCACCAGGGCCCGGCGGGTCGCCGAGGTCGCCGCCCGCCGGGCATCCTCCCGGCGCACGGTCTGGCGGGCCGAGAGGCCGACGGCCGCCCGCCGTGCCCGGGTCAGGTGAAGCGCGATCTGGCCCGCCGTCCGCCGGGCGGCCGGTCCGGTCTGACGCCGTGACGCCAGCCGTCGGGCCGCCCGCTCGGCCCGGAGCTCGGCCCCCAGATACCGATCGGTGGCCGGATCCGGTGCTCCCCGGGCGAGGATCTCGGCACGGGAGGCCGCCGCATCGTAGGCGTCGGTGGCGCGCTTGACGACGAGCGGACTCCGCGCCGCCGGAGGCTGGCGGAACTCGGTCTCCTCGACGATGCCGGCGGCCAGGAGGTTGGCCGCCGAGACCTCGAGCGCACTCGTCACCGACAGGCGGTCCTCGTAGGTCTGGCGCGCGTCGTAGAGGGCGGCGATCCCCAGGCCCGTGATGACCGCGAGCGTCAGGGCGATGCCGAGAAGCGCCCCGCTGAGCACCCTCGCCATGGACAGCCGCTGCATCGCCGAGGCGACGTTAGCTCACCTGGCCCCGGCGCGTGATCGATCATCTACAGTCGATGGATGGGACTGGTGGCCTCCTGGCTGCGCCAGGTACTCCTCGCCAGCGCTGCGGCCGCGCTGATTCCGGTCGCCGTGCTGATCGCCCTCCTCGTCGCCGTCGGGGCCGGCGGCCTCGGCGGCCTCGGCTCCCTCGGCCAGCTCTTCTCCGGGCCCGACCTTCCGTTGGCCGCGACGCTGACCGGTCCTTCCGGGCGGCCGGCGGCCTCGGCCGGGACCCCGGGGGGGACGGCCACGCTCCTCGCCGGCCTCCCGGCTCCGGCGCCCGGACCGACCCGGCCGGCCGGCTCGGGAACGGGCGGGTCAAGTCCCGGCCCGGGCGTCCGGCCGCCCCCCGCCAAGGTTCCACCCGTCGCGGCGGTCCCCCCCGCGGTCAACCCGGGCGGCGGCGGGTCCGGTGGGGGCGGGTCCGGTGGGGGCGGTTCGGGCACCCCGGCCCCACCGCGGTCGCCCGCCACGGCCACGGCGCCGCTCGGCCAGGTGGTGGGCGGGGTGACCCAGGGCGTCGGGTCGGTGGTCTCGCAGGCGACGGGGGCGGTCGGGCAGACGGTGAGCGGGGCGACCGCCGGGGTCGGGGCGACCCTCGCCCCGGTCAGCCCGCCCGTCGGATCCCTGGTCGCCGGGACCGGGGCCGGGCTCGGGGGCACCGTGGCCGGCGTCGGGGCCGGACTCGGGAACCTGGTCGACAACGCCGGGCGCGCCCTCGCGGCCCTGCTCGGCGCGCCCAGCGGCTGAGCCGAGCCGAGCCGAGCCGAGCCTGGGCGAGCCGGGCCGAGCCGAGCGTGGGCGAGCCGGGGCGAGCCGGGGCGAGCCGAGCCGCCCGGCGGGTCACTCCTGCCCGAAGCGGCTCCACCGGGCGATGAACTCGTCGGGATCGAGTTGGGCGAGATCGGCCCGGAGGGCCCGGGCCATCCGGCTCGCCTGCTGGGGGGCGCAGTCCCAGAAGAGCACGGCCTCGCCGGAGTCGATCTCGACGATCTCGATGTGGTCGACCCGGTCGCTCCCGGCCAGGGCCGAGGGCATGCGCCCGGCCCGGGTGACGATCAGCCGATAGGCCTGCCTGGCGTTCATCGCAGGAGCTCCCCGGCCCGCTCGAGGCTCCGCTCGCCGATCATGACCCGGTCTCCGACCACCACGGCCGGGACGTCGATCACCCCGCGGGCGAGGGCGGCGGCGGTCGTCCGCTCGAGCTCGTCGTGGACGCCTCGCATGGCCGCGGCCCGGGTGACGGCGGTCGGGTGCATCTCGCAGGCGGCGGCGGCGATCAGCACGTGGTCGGGGACCGACAGGGCGTGGCCGCCGGCGAACGCCTGGCGGAAGGCGGCCTGGGCGAAGGCGACGGTCCGCCCGATCCGCCGGGCATAGGTCGCGACCCGCATGGCCAGGGTGCTGTCGAAGGGGAAGGGGTCGGGCCAGCGGATCGCCTGGAGGCCGGCGGCCCGGGCTCGCCGCTCGACCTCGCCGCGGAAGATCTCCGCCTCCTCGGCGCATCGGAAGCCCTCGAACGTCTCTGCCCCGGGGAGACGGCTCGCGAGGATCGGACGCCATTCGCACGGCCCGGGCAGGACCTGGAGGGCCCGCTCGGCCGCGAGATACGCCTCGGGGCTCGCGAGGTCGAAGTAGAACGCTGCCGCGACGTCGCCCACTATCCGTGGATCAGCCAGCCATCGGCGTCGCGGGCGGCCTCCATCACGGCCTCGGCGAGCGTCGGATGCCCGTGGACGATCCGGGCGACCTCGGCGAAGCCGCCCTCGAGCGCCCGGACGTTGACGAGCTCCTGGATCAGCTCGGTCGCCTTGGCCCCGACGATGTGGCCGCCGAGGAGCTCGCCGTACCGGCTCTCCCCGACGATCTTGACCAAGCCGGTCCGGTCGCCGTAGACGGTGCCGGCGCCGACGGCCCCGTACTGGACCCGGCCGACGACGACGTCGTGACCGCGCTCCCGGGCCTGGTCCTCGGTCAGGCCGAAGCTGGCCACGTTCGGCGTGCAGAACGTGGCCCGGGGGATGTCCTCGTAGGCGATCGCCTGGGTCTCGTGTCCGGCCGCCGCCTCGACGGCGATGATGCCCTCCTCGGACGCCTTGTGGGCGAGCGCGGGCCCGGCCACGAGATCGCCGATGGCGTAGACCCCGGCGAGCGAGGTCCGCATCGCCCCGTCGACGGCGACGAGGCCCCGGGCGTCCCGGGCGATCTTGGCGTCCTCGAGGCCGAGCCCGTCGACGTCGGGCCCCCGCCCGGCGGCGATCACCAGGTAGTCGACTTCCCCGGTATCGCCCCCGTAGGCGAAGCGGACCGAATCGGCCAGCGCCTCGACCCCGGTGACCGCCGTCCCGGTGTGGATCTTCATGCCCTGCTTGGCGAGGCCGCGCTCGACGAGCTTCGAGATCTCGGGGTCCTCGGTCGGGAGGACCCGGTCGAGCGCCTCGAAGAGGAGGACGTCCGAGCCGAGGCGGGCGTAGGCCGAGGCGATCTCGGCGCCCGAGGCCCCGGCCCCGACGACGGCGATCCGGGCGGGCAGCTCGGTCAGCCCCCAGGCCTCCTCGGTCCCGATCACGCGCCCCCCGAACCGGGTCCCCGGGATCGGGCGCTTGACCGATCCGGTGGCCAGGATCACCGTCCCGGCGGCGATCTCCGAGCCGTCGAAGTTGCCGCCGATCCTCACGTTCCCGTCGTCGGTCACGGCCCCGTGGCCGTCGATCACGTCGACCGCGTTCTTCCTCATCAGGCCGCTGACCCCGCTGGTCAGGGTCTTGACCACGCGCCGGCGCCGGGCCACGACGGCGGCGAAGTCGACCTCGGGGGCTCCGACGACGACCCCGAACGTCCCGGCCTCCCGGACCTCGGTGAGCACGTCGGCGACCCGGAGCACCGCCTTGGCCGGGATGCAGGCGTAGTTGAGACAGCGTCCGCCGATAGCGTCGCGCTCGACGATCGCCGTCTTCATTCCGAGCTGGGAGGCCCGGACGGCGGCCACGTAGCCCCCCGGCCCGGAGCCGATCACGACGCAGTCGTAGGAGGACGCGGGCATGGCCTCATCATACGAGGGCCGACCGGGCCGCCCCCGCCGTGCCGGGCCGGCGTTCCCCGCGGTCCGGACCCCCGCCGGCCGGCGCACCGGCCTGCGCCCGGGGGGCGAGGCCGGCCGGGCTCGGGTCCACGTGAACGTGTGACGAATTACACGAATTAGCGGGTAGTTCCTCCCGGGGGGGCCGCCCGACCGCCCACCAGGGCAGGGGCGCCGATTGGACCACAATGAGAAAACTGAGGACACCCGGTCGTAGCCGGGTGCCGGAGCCGTTGCCTACCCTTCGGGCATGTTGGAGGCCGCTCACCCAAACCGCCCACATGGCGACGAATGGCGCTGGCGGCTCGGCCCGGCGCGGAGTACGCCGAGCATCTCGGTGACCGTCACGTCGCCGCCACCCAATGAGCGCAGCGGACACAACCGGGCCTTCGGCTTTGCCCGAGAGCTCGCCGACGAGGCGATCGAACCGCTACTCTGGGAGGGCGACTAGCGGTTCGGACCAGAGCGGTAACACGTTGAGAACCTCGGACGCTATTTACGTGGCGACCGGTCGCGGGCGGGTGTAACAGGCAGAATAGTTGTAAGGTGCAGGTCGGGGCCCGCGCGATGTGCCAGTCCCGTCATGCACCGGCCACTACTTGGCGGGCCTTCAGGAGAGGGATCGTCCGGACGGACGCCGCACGCGGACGACCGGGGAAACCAGGAAAAAAGGAGGTGCGGCATGGGGCGAGAGCGACGCTCCGTTGCTGAACCGGAACACGAACGGTGGACGGGGGGCCGCCCGGAGAGCAGCGCGTCGTTGCTCGGCGCACCGCGCATCGCGGCACCGGCCCCGCGGCGGGCGATCCACCGCCAGCGACTTCCCGTGGAGTCGACTCCGCTCGAGCAGGTGCGCCAGCGCGAGCGGACCTACCGGTGGACGCTGAGCGCGGCGGACATGGCCGCGGTCGCGCTGTCCGGACCCCTCGCCTTCGCCGTGCTCGGCGGGGACCGGATCCACTGGACGTATCTGTTCCTCGTCCCGCTGATCGTGCTCACCGCGAAGATCCTCGGGCTCTACGACCACGACGAGCTCGTGGTGCGAAAGTCGACGATCGACGAGCTTCCGCGGCTCATCAACCTCGCCTCGGCGTTCACCCTGCTCACCTGGGCGACCCGGCACGTCACCGTCGGGGGTGCCGGCGACACCGGCGAGCTCGTGACGCTGTGGCTCGCGCTCGTGGCCACCCTGAGCGGCGGGCGGACCCTCGCCCGATCCATCGCGGCGGTCGTCGCGCCGGTCGAGCGCTGCCTCCTCCTGGGCGACGACCGCCTGTACGACCGCCTCCAGACCCGGCTCGCCGATCATGCCGGCGTCGACCTCGTCGGGTCCTTCGGCCTCGACCGAGCCCTGCACCAGGGCTCGGCGCTCCGGCAGCTCGTCGTGGCCGAGGGCGTACACCGGATCATCATCGCGCCCGACGACACGCTCCGGGCCGAGCATACGCTCGAGCTGGTACGAGCCGCCAAGGCCACCGGCCTGCGCGTCAGCCTCCTCCCCGGGATCCTCGAGGCGGTCGGCAGCGCCGTGGTCTGTGACGACCTCGGGGGGATCACCCTCCTCGGCGTCCCGCGCTTCGGCCTGAGCGCCTCGTCGGCCGCGGTCAAGCGCGGGTTCGATCTGCTCGGGACGACCTTCCTGTTCTTCGCCGCCCTCCCCATCATGGCCGTCGCCGCCGTCCTGATCCGTCTCGACTCGCCCGGCCCTGTGCTCTTCCGCCAGACCCGTGTCGGGCGCAACGGGAAGCACTTCGCGATGGTCAAGCTTCGCACCATGGTCGACGGCGCCGAGGCGCTGAAGGCCGATCTCATGGGGCTCAACGAGACCGAGGGCCTGTTCAAGATCGCCGCCGATCCCCGGATCACCCGGGTCGGGCGCCTACTGCGCCGGACCAATCTCGACGAGCTCCCGCAGCTGTTCAACGTGCTCCGGGGCGAGATGAGCCTCGTCGGCCCGCGCCCGCTCGTGCTCGACGAGGACGAGCGCGTCGTGGGCTACGACCGTCGCCGGCTGCATCTGACGCCCGGGATGACCGGGCCCTGGCAGACGCTCGGGACCAAGCGGGTTCCCCTGGCCGAGATGGTCAAGGTCGACTACCTGTACATCGCCAACTGGTCACTCTGGTGCGACGTGAAGATCCTGCTCCGCACCGCCCAGTACGTAGCGCTCCGACGGGGGAGATGACGGGCGGGCCGGCGGCGCCGTCGGCTCTACGAGCCGTCGCCCCGGTCGAACTCGGACCGGAGCTTGCCGAGGGCTCGGTAGACGCGCCCCTCGACCGTGGTCAGCGGCTTCCGGATCACCTTCGCGATCTCGGGCATCGTGAGGTCGGCGCCGTACCGAAGGGCTACGACGAGTCGCTCGTCCTCGGACAGGGACGCGAGACCCCGCTCGACGAGGTCACGGTCGTGAACCGCCTCATGGGGGTCGGTCGAGCCGCGTGCTTGCGGCACCGCCGCCTCGGAGCGGCCGAGCGCCCGCTGCTCGGCCGAGCGCCGGCGGGCGTGGTCGCGCAGGCAGTTGAGCGCGATCGCGTAAAGCCATTGCTTCTCGCTCCCCCGCCGGGGGTCGAATCGACGCCTCGTCCGCAGCATCCGCTCGAACGTGTCGGCGAGGAGGTCCTCGGCGAGTGCTCGATCCCCGGTCCGGTAGATCAGGAACGCCATGAGGCTGCGCGCGTGGTCGGCATACACGCGCTCGAAGTCCGTGTGCTTCTTCAGCAGAGGGCCCCGGCGTCCGCCGGCCACGCCGGCGACGCTCTCGCCTCCCATGCCCCCGACCCGCTCAGGTCGCGCCCCGGACATGCGCTAACCGGTCGGCAGGATGTCGGCTTTTTCGGAGGCATGGCCCGGCGTGCGCGCGCAGTGGTACATGGTCGATTCCTCGGGAGACTCCGTCCGACGCGCGAGGCCGGTGTCGCGCGATTAATGCTCAAGTGCAGAACCACCCCCGCGACAGGATCACTCTCGCCCGACCCTGGCGACGGTACACCGAAAATGGAGTCTACCGGTTGCGGCCGCCCCTCCCGGTGGGCCGCGTCCGGCGCCCGGGCGTCGACGCGGTCGAGTGGCACTCCCGGCGGGGCGACGAACGACGACCCGAAGGATCTAGGGTACGTGTCATTGCCGGACGTCTGAGCACGCTGCCCGCCGCCGCTCTGGGCGTCGCGGTCCTGGGATATGTCAGCATCGGCGCGGGCGGGGCCGGGCCCGGGCTGGCGGTCCTCGTCGCCCTGGCCCTCGCCGTGGGTGCGCTCTGGCTGGCACGCCGCGAGCCGGCACAGGCGGCGATCGCCGACCGGATCACCGGCCCGGCGCTGATGCTCCTCCCGGGCGCCCTGCTCGTCTACTTCTCGTTCATGGCCGGTGGCTTCTTTCCCGGGCCACCCTCCCTGGTGGCGGTGCTCCTGGGGTTGATCCTCGCGGCCAAGCTGGCCCTCGGGACGAGCGCGGGCGGCCGGGGGGCGGCGGCGGTCACGACCGCCTTCGCCGCCTACGCGATCTGGGTGCTCGTCTCGTCAGCCTGGTCGAACTCCGCCGAGCGGTCGCTCACGGAGGTCGACCTGGTGCTCGTCTACGGGCTGGGCTTCGCGCTCTTCGCAACCTCCGTCCGGGGCCCGCGCGACATCCGGTGGGCGATGGGCGGGATCGCCGTCGGGTCCTCGGTCGTGTGCCTGGGGGCCTTCCTCGCGCGAGCGGCCCCGAAGCTGTGGCCGATCGCCGCGAATCTCGACACCCCCCGCATCAGCTACCCGCTCACCTACTGGAACGCGCTTGGATTCCTCGCGGCCCTCGGCCTCATCGTGTGCGTCGGGCTGACGAGCGACGACCGGCAGTCGCGCCTGGTCAAGGCGCTCAGCGCGCTGCCGGTCCCCCTCCTCGCGGTGACGCTCCTCCTGACCTTCTCGCGGGGGGCGATGGCGGCGGGCATCCTCGGCCTGTCCGCCTACCTGCTGATCGGTCACCCGCGCTCGTTGCTCGGAGCCCTGCTCGTCCTCGTGCCGAGCACCGGTATCGCGTTGACGTCCGCCTACCGGGCCACGTCGCTCGCCCACGGGCTCGACGGGAGCGCGCTCCAGGCGAGCCAGGGCCGGCATGTCGCCACCGTCGTCGTCGCCTGCGCAGTCGCCGCGGCGGTGGCCCGTGCCGTCCTCGCCGGCATCGACGGACCCCTCGTCCGCCGGGCCGACCGCCGGCCCATGGAGCCGAGGGTCGCGCGCCGGATGTGGGCGGCCGGG
Organism: Solirubrobacteraceae bacterium; assembly: GCA_034664545.1. Classification (GTDB taxonomy): domain Bacteria; phylum Actinomycetota; class Thermoleophilia; order Solirubrobacterales; family Solirubrobacteraceae; genus Palsa-513. The sequence goes on along the minus strand of JAXDHK010000028.1, from coordinate 4,188 downwards.
ATCGGCGTGACCGTGCTCCTGGGGCTCGCCCTCGGGGTCCCGAATGCCCTCGGCCGGCAGTACCGCCGGTTCGTCGAGGGCAACCACGGGCGGGGCCACGTGAACCTCCGCGATCGCCTGGCCGATCCCGGCGCCGACGGCCGGATCGACCTGTGGCGGGTGGCGCGCGGCGAGTTCGACGGCGCCCCGCTCCGGGGCACCGGGGCCGGAACCTTCGAGGTGACGTGGAACGTCCGCCATCCTCCGCTGAACCGCCCGGTGCTCGACGCCCACTCGATCTACTTCGAGAACCTCGGGGAGCTCGGCCTCGTCGGCTTCGGCCTGCTCGCGTGCATCGTGCTCGGCGCGGTCGCTGCGATCGTCGTGCGGATCCGGGGTCCCGATCGCGCCGTCTACGCCGCCGTGCTCGCCGTCGTCCTGGCCTGGGCCTTTCACGCCGGCGTCGACTGGGACTGGGAGATGCCGGCCGTGACCCTGCCGATCTTCGTGCTCGCGGGCGCCGCCGCCGGTCGCGCCGGCCCGGAAGCCGCGCGCCGCCATCGTCCGGTCCTGGCGTTCGTGGCGCTTCTGGCGACGCTCGTCCCCGCCGGGGTGAGCGTGTCTCAGCGCCACCTCGACGAAAGCCTCGCCGCCTTCGTCGGGGGCGACTGCAGGACGGCGACGCGGGCCGCGCACCAGGCTCTGGCCCCGATCGACGTCCGCCGGGGCGCTCACGAGATCCTGGCCTACTGCGCCGCCGCCCGCCACCAGCGCGCCCTGGCCACGGCCGAGATGGGCCGGGCGGTGGACGACGACCCGCGGAACTGGGAGACGCACTACGGCCTCGCCGTGATCACCGCGGCCGGGGGCGGCGATCCCCGGCCGGCGGCGCGGGCCGCGCTCGCCCTGAACCCCTCCGAGCCGGTGATCAGGACGCTCGAGGCGCAGTTCTCGGCGGCCAGTTCACGCGCGCGCTGGGCCGAGGACGCGTCCTCGGCGCCGCTCCCGATCGAGGGCCAGTTCGGAACCACGATCGCGGCGCTGGGCACGCGCCGCCCGAGCACGACCCGGCCCACCGGTCTGCGCCGGCCGCGCTAGCGTGTATTCGTGGCCGTGATCCGATACCGCGAGGCGCTGAATGCGGCGCTGCGCGAGGAGATGATCCGCGACGAGCGGGTCATGCTCATGGGGGAGGACATCGGCGTCTTCAACGGAGCCTTCAAGGTCACGGCGGGCCTCCTGGCCGAGTTCGGCGAGAAGCGCGTCCGGGACACCCCGATCTCCGAGAACACGATCGTCGGGATGGGCGTCGGCGCGGCGATGACCGGGCTGCGCCCGGTGGTCGAGCTGATGACGATCAACTTCTCGCTGCTCGCCCTCGACCAGATCGTCAACCACGCCGCCCACATCCGCTACATGTTCGGCGGCCAGGTCAGGGTCCCCCTCGTCGTGCGCATGCCCCAGGGCGCCGGCCACCAGCTCGGGCCGACCCACTCCCACTCGTGGGAGGCGATGTTCCTCCACGTCCCCGGCCTCCTCGTCGCCACCCCGTCGACCGCCGCCGACGCCAAGGGGCTCCTCAAGGCGGCGATCCGCGACGAGAACCCGGTGATCTTCATCGAGCACGAGTACCTCTACGGCCAGCGGGGCGAGGTCCCCGAGGACGAGGACTTCGTCGTCCCCTTCGGCCAGGCGGCCGTCCGGCGCCCGGGCGACGACGTCACCATCGTCGGGATCTCGCGGATGGCGGTGACCGCCGAGAGCGCCGCCGCGATCCTCGCCGAGCACCACGGCATCGAGGCCGAGGTGATCGACCCCCGGACGCTCAGGCCACTCGACCTCGACACCATCCTCGCCTCGGTGCGCAAGACCAACCGGTGCGTGATCGTCGAGGAGGGGTGGCCCCACGGTGGGGTCGGCGCCAACCTCTCGGCCCTGATCGCCGAGCACGCCTTCGATCACCTCGACGCCCCGGTCGCCCGGGTGGCCGGGGCCGACGTCCCGATGCCCTACTCGCGCCCGCTCGAGCAGATCGCCTTCCCCCACGAGGCGCAGATCGTCGAGGCCGTCCTCGGGATGCTCGCCCGTGCCTGAGGTCCAGATGCCCCGCCTGTCGGACTCGATGGAGGAGGGGACGGTGCTGAAGTGGCTGAAGGCCCCGGGCGACGCCGTCCGCCGGGGCGAGGATCTGGTCGAGATCGAGACCGACAAGGCGACCATGACCTTCCAGTCGGATGCCGACGGCCTGCTCGAGATCCTGGCCCACGAGGGGGACACCCTGCCGATCGGCGCCGCCATCGCCCGGCTCGGCGGCGGCGACTCTCCGCCGAGTCACGTCTCTGCGGTCCAGGGCACCCCACCCGGGGTGGCCGCTCCCGGGGTCGCCGCACCCGCCGGCCCCGCGATCCCGGACCCGCCGCCGGCCCCGGCCGCGCTTCAGGGCACTCCCCCGGTCGTCGCCGCCCCGACCGCCGGACCATCCGGGGCCGCCGTCCCGCCCCCGCCTCCGCCCGCCCCCGCGAGCCCGCCACCGGCTCCGCCCGCCCCCCCGGGCTCGGTCGCTCCCGCGGCGCCCGGCGACCGGATCAAGGCCTCGCCGATCGCCCGCCGCCTGGCTCGGGAGCGCGGCCTCGAGCTCGCCGGGGTCACCGGAACCGGTCCCGGCGGGCGGATCGTCCGGGCCGACGTCGAGGGTCACCGCCCGGGCGACGGCCCCCGGCCGGACGCGGCCCCCGCCCCGCCCGCCGTCGCCGCGGCCCCCCCGGCCGCGGCTCCGGCTCCGGCGCCGGCCGCGACCGAGGCGGAACCTGCCCCCCCGGCGCCCCCGCCGCCCGCGACCGGCGCCAAGGGCGAGGTGACCGTCCAGGAGCCGACCCGGGCCCAGCAGGTCGTCGCCCGGCGGATGTCCTCCTCGAAGGCCACCGTCCCCGAGTTCACCCTGGCGGCCGAGATCGACATGCAGCGCTGCGTCGAGCTCCGCCGGCGCCTGAAGACGATCGACCGGCCCGTCCCCTCCTACAACGACATCGTCGTCAAGGCCTGCGGGGTGGCGCTCCGCGAGTTCCCCCGGGCCAACGGGGCCTGGCGCGACGGCCGGTTCGAGCTCTACTCGCGCGTCAACGTCGGCGTGGCCGTCGCCGGCGACGACGTCCTCGTCGTGCCCACGGTGTTCGACGCCGACCGACGCCCGCTCGAGGAGATCGCGGCCGAGACCCGGCGCCTCGCCCAGCGGGTGCGCGACGGTCAGATCACGCCGCCCGAGCTCGCCGGGGCGACCTTCACCGTCTCGAACCTCGGCATGTTCGGCGTGCGGAGCTTCACCGCCGTGATCAACCCGCCCCAGGCGGCGATCCTCGCGGTCGGGGCGGTCAGCGAACGTCCGATGGTCCGAGGCGGGGAGGTGGTCGCCGGCCACGCGATGGACGTGACGCTCGCCTGCGACCACCGGATCCTCTACGGCGCCGACGCGGCCCGGTTCCTCGGCCGAGTCCGCGAGCTGCTCGAGGAGCCGCTCGCCCTGCTTCGCTGACCCGGTCCCGCCGTTCGACGTCGCCGGCGCGGCCGTAGGCGTCGGCCGCGAAGAGATTAATCGGGAATCGGCCGGCTCGTTCGTATCAGGGTCATGAGCAACCTTGACTCCGAGGATCTCCCTCCCGAGCTGAGCTACGTGGCCGACCAGCTGCGCAGCCATCGCTACGAGGCGAGTCCACTCGAGCTGGACCAGACGAAGACCCGGATCCTGAAGCGTGTTGACGGCCGTCGGGCCGCGAGAGGTGGAGGCATGCGCAAACGAAGCCTGCTGACCGCAGTGATCATGTTCGCCGCGATCGGGACCGGATCGGCGGCCGCGCTGGCCGTGGGCGGCGTGACGCTCCCCATCGTCGGCAGCCCGGCGAAGACCGCGGCCCCGCACGCGAGCGCCGCGATCGCCATGTACGGCACCCACCCGACGACGACCACCGTCCGCTGCGTCATCGTCAGCTTCCGCACGATCTCGTGCAAGGCGACGGTGACCGGGGCGAACCATCCAACGGGCACGATGACCTTCGCGTCGAACGTCGGCGGCACCTTCAGCACCAAGACGTGCACGACCACCCTCGACGGCGGCAACCAGGCCTCGTGCACCGTCACGTTCACCTCGAACCACAACGGCGCGGTGAAGATCTACGCCAACTACTCGGGTGACGCGATCAACGCGCCGAGCCACGG
>JAXDHK010000027.1:0-13069 GCA_034664545.1 Solirubrobacteraceae bacterium | reverse complement strand
TCGACGCGACCTGCCCCCTGGTCACCAAGGTCCACGTCGAGGCCAAGAAGTTCGCCGCCGACGGGTACACGATCGTCCTGATCGGCCACGACGGTCACGAGGAGGTCGAGGGGACGATGGGGGAGGCCCCCGAGAGCATCGTCCTCGTCGAGACCGAGGCCGACGTCGACGGGCTGGAGATCGCCGACCCCGAGAAGGTCGCGTTCATCAGCCAGACCACGCTCTCGGTCGACGAGACGACGGCGATCATCGGCCGCCTCCGGGCGAAGTTCCCGAAGATCACCGGGCCCCGGACCGACGACATCTGCTACGCCACGACCAACCGCCAGGCCGCCGTCAAGCAGATGGCTCCGCTCTGCGATCTCGTGCTCGTGATCGGGTCGCGCAACTCGTCGAACTCCAAGCGGCTGGTCGAGGTCGCCCGCGACTACGGGGCCGACTCCCACCTGATCGACAACGAGCACGAGGTCAGCGAGGACTGGCTCGAAGGCAAGCGGGTCGTCGGGATCAGCTCCGGGGCCAGCGCCCCCGAGGAGCTCGTCCAGCGCCTGGTCGACTTCTTCCGCTCCCGGGGGGTCGAGGACGTCTCCGAGTTCTCCGTGATCCAGGAGGACGTCCGCTTCATGCTGCCGAAGACGATCCGCCCGGCGCGCGCCGGCTGAGGAGCCGGCGGCGTGTGCGCACGCTGATCGTCTCCGATCTCCACCTCGGGACCCACTCCCGGTCCGACGTCCTCCGCCGCCCGGGGCCACTCGCCGCGCTGGTCGCCGCGCTCGACGGGGTCGACCGGCTCGTCATCCTCGGCGACGCGATCGAGCTTCGGAGCGGGCCGGTCGGGGTCGCCCTGGCGGCCGCCGGGCCGGTCCTCGAAGCCCTCGGCCGGGCGCTCGACGGGCGGGAGGTGGTCGTCGTCCCGGGCAACCACGACCATGCCCTGATCGCGCCGTGGCTCGAGCGCCGGGTCGATCGGCTGGGGTCCGAGGAGCGGGTCGCGCCGGGGGAGGCGTCGCCGGCGGCGGGGGAGCTCGCCCGTCGGTTCGGGCCCGGGGCTCGGGTCGAGCTCGCCTACCCGGGCGTCTGGGTCCGGCGGGACGTCTACGCGACCCACGGGCACTACCTCGACTGCCATACGACGGTCCCGACGTTCGAGCGACTGGCGATCGGCGCGATGGGGCGGTTCGCCGTCGGCGGGGGCGGGGCCGAGGCGGCCCGGCGGGCCGAGGACTACGAGGCGCTCGTCGCCCCGGTCTACGCCTGGATCCACGCGGTCGCCCAGTCCGGGGGGCGTCCGGGCGCGGTCAACGAGGGCGGGTCGGCTCGGGCCTGGCGGGCGCTGGCTCCCGCCCACGGGCGGCCCCGGCTGCGGGCCCGGGCCTTGGCCCTGGGGTTTCCCCTGGCGGTCGCCGCGCTCAACCGAGCCGGGCTCGGGCCGCTGAGCAGCGACCTGTCCGGGGACGAGCTCCGCCGGTCGCGCCTGCGGGCGATGGGGAGCGTCGTCGACCGGTTGGGGATCGACGCGGTCCACGTCGTCTTCGGCCACACCCACCGGACGGGGCCGCTCGGCGGCGACGAGGCGGGCGAGTGGGTGACGGCGGGGGGGACGAGGCTCCAGAACTGCGGGAGCTGGGTGCTGGAGACCGGGCTGATGACCCGGGTGGCTCCGGAGAGCCCCTATTGGCCGGGGGGGTCGGTGAGCGTCGACGGGGTGGGGCCGCCCCGGCTCGGGCGGTTGTTGGCGGGGTGCTCGGCGCGGGAGCTCGGCGTCGGCTGACTCACTGTGGTGTGCTAGTGGTGGCTCTGGCGGAGCGGTCGGCCTGCTCGCGGACTGCCCGCGCCCGCGCGGCGACGAACTCCCGGATCTGCGCTATGTGACGTACGTCACACAGATCCGATCCTCGACCAGTAATCTCGGCAGCGCCCTGCAGCCCAAACGAGAGAGGTTCCCATGAAACGGTACATAGCGCTTGCGGGTATCGCGGCTTCGCTCCTCGTCTGTGAGGGAGCGTCGGGCGCGCCGCCTTTCAGTTCCAGTGCCCCCGCCGCAACACCGCCGGCGCACACGGCTCAGCTCGCATTGCTCGGCCCGCTGAAGAAGGTAGGCTTATCCCTGATCGTGAAGGTTGGTGGAAAGTTCGCGAAGCACCTGTTCGACAAGTGGGTTTCGTCGGGCTTCACGAACTGCTCCCCCCCGATCCCGAAGTTCTTGTGTTCATCGAAGGTGCGCCCATCGCCGCATCGGATTATGTGGGGCGTCGGGATCGCGAATTCGATCCAGGGGAGGAGTCCCGGGGTATGGACCCGGCCGACGAGCCCCCGTCTCCCGGTCGGGAGCCTGACGCCTGGCTCTCCCTACTACCTCACCTGTTGGACGCTCGGGGACCTCAGCGGTGGAAGCAGTCTCTGGTACCGCCTCCCGTCGGGCGGCTACGTGGCCGACGTATGGCTCTTCACGGGGACGGACAACGTGATCCCCGGGGTACAGCATTGTTGATTCGACCGGCCCAGTGGCCGGCTCGCGGATGACCGCATGACGTGACCCGCTAAGTCCCGGCCGGACTCGGTGGGGGATCCGCGACTCGCCGATAGGGCTCGCGGTCGATCGCAGTGTCCATGGCCACGATCGCACTCCGGCCGGAGTGATAGCCGAGGATCCTGTAGGCCTCGAACTTCTGGTCGGTGAAGAGTTGATTGACCGTCGAGTCGTGAGGGAATGAAGCATCTCTCCTCTTGTAGGAGTGGACGTCCCATGGAAGGTCTGCTGTGAGGACAGTTGGGCAGTACACGATCGTGCCCGTGACGGCCGGGACGAACCGGCGGTAGCACAGGGTGCCGGTCGCACATCGGCCGGCTGCGACCGCGCCCGGCTCCGGCCCCACCGCGATTTTGGCGAGCTCTTCAGGCTCGAAGGCGATGTCCACGCCGAGCTCGGTACGGGCAAGCGCGATGGCATCGCCCAAGGCGCCGAGGGGAGGCCCGTTGCTCGCGTCGAAGCAGTAGATATGGGTGCAGCCGCGGCGCAATAGTTCTACCAGGCCGAGGTTCTCGTAATGGCCGCCGTCGGTCACGTATAGGAATTTGTCGTTGATGGAGTTCCAGCCCAGCAGTTCCTTCAGGAGGTAGCGGGCGGTCGGACGCGGCATGAGCAGTTGCTTCGGGTGGGCGTTCGTCAAGACCGTGGCCCGCTGCTCCGGGGTCAACCCAGCGGTCGGCGAGACCATCGACTTCCTCTTGCCGTCCTTCTTCAGCCCCTTGTCCCGCAAGCTGGCTTGTACTCTCACAAACGACTCCATTCGGCGGGGATTGGGCAACCAGACGCCGAGTCGGACGTTGGCCATCGCCAATAGGAAGCGAATGCTCGGCCGGCTCGCCTTGCCCATTGACGGGGCGATCGCGGCGCCCGACATCGCGACGGCCGCCGCCAGGGTGAAATCCCTCCGCCGACGCTCGGGGAGCGCGTCCTCGAAGTCCTTGGTCAGCACGCCGCCGACGAGCGGCCCGCCCAGCTCACGCGCGCTGAAGGTGAAGCTCGTGACACCCCGGCCGGGCGGGGTGGCTCCGGGATCTGAGATGTTGGCGGCGGCGCAGACGAGCAGGGTCGGCCAATCCGGCGCCGGCCACGGCGGCTGCGGCTCGACGTGGGTCTCCGAGAGCCGGACGAGCTCGGCCTGCCGGCGCTGCTCGGCGTGCCCGGCCGGGGGATCGCCTTCGGTCCTGATCCTCCGCAGGGCGAACGCGGTGCATAGACGCATCCGGTAGAACGGGTGAAGCGACCACGAGTTCAGGTCGCCGAGGCTGAAGAGCAGCAGGACAATGAACGCCCCGGCCGGGACCCCCGCCTGGACGCTCAGCTTCGGCGACTCGAGCTGCACAGTGATCGCCGCGATCAGCATCGCGAAGACGACGAGCGGACCGAGGATCCAGGACGCGAGATAGATGAGCGCGAGTCGCATGCGTGGGGCGAGGGCGGCGATCCGGGTGTCCGCGGCCTGGATCGCCTTTCCCGGGTCGGCGATCTGGGCGCGGAGTTGGACCACGATCGCCCCGAGGATCGCGGCCACGCTCGCTGACACCCCCCCACCGGCGACCCGGCTGGCGTGCATGCGAGCGCCCCGGCCGTGCCGGATCACCTCGATCAGGACCGGGGTGAGTCCTGCGGCGAAGACGATGACGCCGAAGGCGAACACCGGGAGCGACCAGGCCTCGAGGAACTGCCGGACACCTTCTGCCCGTAAGCGCAGCAGGATCGCGAACATGCCCATCACCAGGCCGAGCGCCGCAAGCCCGAGACCCGCACCCCATACCCACACATCGGGGCTCGCCCCAGGCTTCTGGCCGGCCGGCGGAGGCCGGATCAGGCCGGGATTCGCGGCGCGATAGTGCAGGCAGAGGACGGCGGCGACCAGGACGAGCACCGCACCGATCAGCAGAAGGTTGACCAAGAGCCCGAGCAGTAGGCGCCAGACGAGAAACGCCTTCGCGCTCCCGGTCGGCGCCAGGTAGGACACCCGGTTACGGAGGTACTGCTCCTCGGGAGAGCCCGGATGGAACGGAGGCGCCTCGGGCGTGACGAGAGCAGGGTCTGAGTCATCGGCCGCCGTTCCCGGGCCCTCGTCTTTACGCGTCTTGGCAACCATGGCGAAGGCCGCCGCAATGTATGCGCCGCCCGAAACGGCCGCGAAGTACTTGGCCTCCTGTAGCCGGCGCTGTTCTTGGACGGCTTGCAGGGCACCGAGGTTGAAGGACGCTGACCGGATGCCGCCCCCGGAGCAGCAGATTCCGACACGGGCAGCTTTGGGGTCCGGGTCGGGGTCCTCCACCGGGTTCAGCACGCTCACCGGGGGCTCGGCGTGCTCCCTCAGCAGGCGCCAGCGCCATTTGTGACCAACCGAGGCGTGGGCGCTCCACTTGTCGGCCGCTGGAGCCCGATCCACCAGGCCGTCGGGGGGCGCCACGGAGGCACCGGACCTAGAGCGCACCGGCGGTCTTCCATGGAGCGAACGCATTATCAACACCGCGTAGCGCGTTGCGCAACTCCGGGTGGTGCCGCAGCAGGACGTCGGTCATCTGGTTGTTGTCGATCCAGTCGATCCCCGCCTGGGTGTAGACGCGCGGGCCGTAGTCGCGATTGAAGAAACGGTCGCTGTTGAGCCGCCGCGAGGCCATCAGCACGAACACGCGAAAGGCCGTGTCGCTGAATGCGAACCCCTCGGGGCGTGGCTCGGCGTAGAGCCCCACCATGAGATCCACCCGCTCGACGCGGCCGTAGACGCGCCGGAGCTGCTGTGCCCAGTCGCGGTTCTCGGTCAGCTCCTCGAAGTCGGCGGGCACGCGCATGTGCAGATGCCGCCGGAACTCGCAGTAGCGCGGCACGCCGATCTCGCGGATGCGCAGGATGTCCACCGCCCCCAAGTCAAGATAGTGGCCGTCCGGGCGGCGAAACTCCTGCAGGAACCGCGGGTAGTTGTGTAGGGTCACGAGCCCCGGGTGTTGAGTGCCGAACGAGTAGAGCAGGTCGGTCATCTCGAACGCATCGGCAAGCTCAGCCCCGTCCTTCCCGGTCAAGTCTCGGAACGTCTTGGCAGCGAGGAGCCGATCGTCAGCTGTTGCCCGGAACGTCCAGTCGTCGGCGATCAGCGGATGCATCCGGTATACGGCGGTGAACTCCTCGGTCAGAGCGTACGGAATGCCGTAGTGGTCGGTTTCGGAGCCCGGAATGCCGCTGATCACCTCGTCGTCGACGATCCGCCCAAACAGCTTGTGTACTCGCTCCTCGGCGAGTCCGAACCAGTTCGCCCGGAGCGCCGTCACGGTGGTCGGGTGGCTGATCACTGCCGGTGTCCACTCCATCGTGTGGATCTTCGCCATCAGCGCCGCGTTGATGAGGCGGGCCCGCTGGAATAGCTGCTCGTCCGACCAGTGCGGGTGGTCGGCCCTCAAGCGATCGCATATGGCGTTGTGTTCGAGTGCGAACAGCGTATGGAGCATCAGCAAGCCGAGCCAGAAGCCAGCCTCCTGGGTCGGATCCTTCGTCGGGTCCACGGGAAGACGCCCGTCCAAGCCGACGACGAGCTTGCCATCGGTGCCGTTGCGCACCCTCTGCTGCATGTCCGAGGTGGTTCCGTAGATCGACGAGCCGTCCCACCAGTGCGTTTCCGTATTGATGTAGGTCGGCGGGTGCTCAGTCGAGTCCGCTGGGCGGGTTGGGTCCGCGACTGTACGCAGGATTCGTAGCGGACGTTCGGGGAAGTCGTCGTCGTCGGTGAGGTCGATGGTCCAGCTTCGCGCCGGATCGCCCTTCCCGTGGCTGAACCAGTCGCGGATCATGAACTGCAGCCAGGCCGCGGCAAGGGCGTTGACTGTCGTTGCCGGGACGAACGCGTCTCGTGTCAGGAGCTCCCGGCTCACGGTGCGGGGGTTTGGGATCAAGAGCTCGGGCTCGTCTTCGGGCCACACGTGCGCGAGCGCGACGTTGCGCCCGAAACGGGAGTTGGCGCGACCCATCGCGGGATCCCCAAGATCGTTGAAGGTGCCGTCCGGGGTCCGCTCGGTCGTGAATTTCGAGTCGAAGTCAGCGATCGACGGCTCGTCCTGCGCCGGGATGGTGCGCGTGTCGTAGAGGTTCTTCTGGCGCAGGACGTTACGGAGTCCGACGAGCACGGCCAAGCCGAGCCACTTGGGGAGCCGGTGCCAGCCAACCCGATGATCGACGACCTGGGCCAGCGAGTCCGCTGCTCTCCAGAGCGGGGTGGCGCGATAGCCGGAAGACATCCGTGGGGACTTCACTCGTGGACTCCTCTCCTGACGCACCTGATCGTCGCACATCATCGAATTGGCCGTGGAAGAGATTCTAGTCAGTATGCATCCCCGCGTTGGTCCTCAGGCGATGTCGCGGTCACCGCCTACGAGGGTCCGCTGACCTCGCAGAAGCGCTCGCAGTCCATGGGCAGCTGGACTCGACTCGCCTCCGGCGCATCGTGGACGCAATCGTCTGTCCACACAACACGGCAGAGTGCGATTCGCTAACCCCGGCGCACTCGCGTACGCTCTTCTGGAGCGTACATTGATGCAGCCCGTCCTCCTCACAGAAGGGGCCGTCGCCGAGATCGCGGTCGTCATGGTCACCGATGTGGTTGACTCGACCGCACTCGCGTCTCGGCTGGGCAGGACCAAGTACGATGAGTTCCGCCAGGAGCACGACTCAATCCTCCGCGACGCCGCCGAGGACTCTGCGGGCCGCGTCGTGAAGAGCACCGGGGATGGCTTCCTCGTGGTCTTCCCCAGTGTCGCTGCGGCGCTCGATGCCGCCGTCTGCATCCAGCAGCGAGTCGAACGGCGCAACCGGGGTGCCGAGGTCCAGATCGGTGTCCGGATCGGGATCAGCATCGGCGACGCCACCGTGGAGGATGGCGACTACTTCGGGATTCCGTCGATCGAGGCAGCACGCCTGTGCGCCCAGGCGCGAGGAGGCGAGATTCTCATTGCCGATCTCGTTCGAGCCGTGCTTCGTGGCCAGGCAAGACATGAGCTGCAATCCGCTGGGGTGCTCACGCTCAAGGGCCTGCCGGAAACAGTCGGTTGGAAGGTGCTGTGGACGCCGCTCCCCAAAGTCGCTGGACCGCTCCTTCCTCCTCGACTCCGTCGCGCCCCAGACATAGCCTACGTGGGTCGCGGCGCCGAGCGGGCCCTGCTGCTCGCGAAATGGGATCGTGCCGCCGCCGGCGACCGCCAGGTGGTCCTCATCTCGGGCGAGGCGGGAATCGGAAAGACGCGACTGGTGACCCAGACCGCGCAGACCGGCCTTCCGGATGATGCATTGGTCCTTTACGGGCGCTGCGATGAGGATCAGGGCGTGCCGTACTACCCATGGCTGGAGGTCCTCGGCGACTACGTGCACATCGCCCCGAGGCGGATGCTTCGCCCCCATGCGGGCGAGCTATCAAAGCTGATCCCTGACCTTTGCCGGAAGCTCGGCATCGCAGCCGCACCGAAGTCCGCGGATCCCGACACTGAGCGCTACCTCCTGTTCAAGGCGGTCGAGGCGTTGCTGGCGGCGGCGTCAGAGCAGGCACCCGTGCTCGTTATCCTCGATGATCTTCACTGGGCCGACCGACCGACGCTCCTGCTCCTCAAGCACCTGGTTGCCTCCTCGACCGACTACCGGCTACTGCTGCTGGCGACCTACCGTGAGTCGGACATCGGTCCGGACCATCCGCTCACGTCACTATTGAGCGACCTCTATCGGGAGTCGAGCGTCGCGCGACTGCCGTTGGCTGGGCTCGACCCAGACGAGATCGTCGAGTTCATCGACGAGATGGCCGGACACCCGGTGGAGTTGGTTGGCTTGACGCTCGCGAGGGAGGTTCACCGCGAAACCGCCGGAAATCCGTTCTTCGCCGGCGAGCTGCTGCGCCACCTGACTGAGACCGGAGTGATTGCCAAGCAGGCGGACGGTCGCTGGGCATTGACGGGCACGCTCTCCGGCCACCGCCTGCCGCCAAGTGTTCGGGAGGTCATCGGTCGGCGCGTTCAACGCCTGAGCGACGAGACCCGAGTGATTCTCAGCGTGGCATCGGTGATCGGCAGCGACTTCGATCACGGGCTCCTATCCCGGGCGGCGAATGTACCGGAGGCTCGGGTTCTCGATCTTCTCGACGAGGCCATTACCGCCTCTCTGCTGACCAAGACCTCGATCGGCCGGGCCTCGACCGACCCCGCCATGAGCGACGTCTATTCCTTCAGCCATGGACTCGTTCAGGCGACGCTCTACGACGCGCTGTCGACCAGCCGTCGTACCGCGCTTCACCGGGCAGTGGGCGAGGCGATCGAGGCGATGAGCGGCGAGGAGCCTGATGCACGTCTGCCTGAGCTCGCCCACCACTTCCTGGCCGCCATCCCCGCCTCGAACGACGGTCGCGCCGTCCACTACGCCACGCGAGCGGGATGGGACGCGATGCGACAGTTCGCCTATGACCAAGCTGCGGCGCTATTCGCCAAAGCGCTGGCGGCCTCCCGCCTCGTCCGGGAGCGGCCGCCGATCGCGCTGCTCCAAGCTTTGGGTGACGCCCAGATGCGAGCCGGCGATTCCGAGGCCGCGCGACGTACCCTGCTAAAGGCTGCCGACGCCGCACGTCGCCAGAACGAACCGGAGGCTCTGGCCCGCGCCGCCCGGGCCTGCGGGATCTGGGGTCTGAGTCCGGGCGTCGACTACGCCCTTGTCGGGCTGGCCGAGGAGGCCATCGAGCGTCTGGAGGGTCGCGACTGCCCCCGGCTGATCGCCGAACTAAAGGGATTGCTCGCGGCGGCACTGCACTACGCTCCCGCCACTGAGACCGAGCGGCGGACGCGTCTCGCCGTCGAGGCGCTCGCTAGCGCCCGGGGAGAATACGAGCGGGCTGGGGACCGCCAAAGCGCGGAAACGCTGGCATACGTGATAGGCCGCTACCTACACGCGCGGCACGGGCCGGACTCGGCTACGCAAGACTCCACGCTTGCTGACGAGCTGTTCGAGCTCTGCCGTGAACTGCTCGACCTCTGCCGCGAGTTGGGTGACGTCGAGCTCGAGTTGCTCGCTCGTCACTGGCGCACCGCGATGCTTCTCGAAATCGGCGACTTTGCCGCCCACGCAGGTGAGCTGGCCTGGATCGAGCATATGGCCACCGAGCTCCGGCAACCACGGGCGACGGTCTTCCTTCCCCTCCACCGAGGCCAACTTGCGGTTACCACCGGACGGTTCGCTGAAGCCGAGCGCCTAAATTCGGAGTCAGTTGAGATCGCCGGCGGGGTACCCGGATCACTCGGCGGACTCGCTGCCTCCACGCAGATGCTGCTGCTACGCCTGCAACAGGGTCGTCTACCCGAAGTCGAAGCGCAGGTGCGGGCTATGGCCGACGCCTATCCCGACATCGTCGCGATTCGCAGCGCTCTCGTCGTGCTACTGCTCCAAGCCGAGAGGCATGTCGAGGCGCGTGTCGAATTCGAGCGCATAGTCGCGCCGGGTCTTGCCTCCCTACCGCGCGACAACACCCACATCACCATGCTCGCCCTGCTTGCGGAAGCAGCCACCGAGCTTCACGACGAGGTACGCGCCAAAGCCCTATACGACTGGCTGCTCCCGTTCAGGGGACGCTGGGTCGTACTCGCCATCACATTCATCCTGTGGCCCGTCGACCGCTCGCTCGGACAGCTCGCCGGCGCCACCGGGTCGGTCGAGTTGGCTTTGTCCCACCTTGCCACGGCACGCCGACAGGCCGAGCAGGCCGACGCCCTTCCCAGCCTGGCCCTGATCTTCCTCGACGAGGCCCGGCTGCTTTGGACGCGTGGGGGACCTGCTGACGCAGAACGGAGCTCGCAGCGGGCCAGACAGGCCAGTCTCCTGTCGGAAAGCCTCGGAATGCGCCACGTCAACCATCACGCCGCGCAGTTGCTGGCCGAGTTCGCGGCCAGGGGGGCCGAGACCAGCAGATAAGACCATATCGACGGTCCCTGGAGGCTCGCGCGACGGACAGACGGCTTGATTGGCCGGTTCATGGGCGGTGCATGTCGAGGGCGTCCCGTTCGTCCGGCACGGCGCCCGGTCGACTGCGCACATCGTGCATCTTCAGGTCGACTCGAAGTGCCCAGCCGGCAACGTCAGCGAGCCGGTTGCAGCACCTCGGAGAGCCCGGCCCCGGCCTGGGCGCCGCCACAACGCCCAGACTTCCGCGCCGCGGCCCGCGGTCAGCCAGCCCGCGGGCCGTCGACGATCGCCAGCGCCCGGGCGATCGCCGTCTCGAGGTCGACGGACCGGAGCGGCTTGCCGAGGTAGTCGTCCATGCCGGCGGCGAGGCACCGGTCGCGGTCGCCCTTCAAGGCGTGCGCGGTCATGGCGATGATCTGCGTGTGAGCGCCGTCCGTCTCGGCGCGCCGGATCTCCCGGGTCGCCGCGTAGCCGTCGAGCTCGGGCATCTGGCAATCCATGAAGATCACGTCGTAGTCCCCGGCCTCGACCATCCGGACGGCCTCCCGACCGTTGGCCGCCAGGTCGACCCGGAAGCCACGCTGCTCGAGCATGCGCGTGGCGACCAGCTGGTTGACGGCGTTGTCCTCGGCGAGGAGCGCGACCCGATCCCGGACCTCGGTCCGGCGCCCGGCCGTCCGGCCGGATTCGCCCGGCCGGGTCGGGGGGACCCCGCCGCCGAGCAGGCGGCCGACCTCCTGGACCAGGCGGAGATGACGGACCGGCTTGGTCAGGAACCCCTCGAAGCCGGCATCGGTGGCGGCTTCGCGCATGGAGCCCGACGCGCTGAGCATCAACAGCCGCGTCGCCCGTAGCGCGGGCGACGCCTTGATCGCCTGGGCCAGCATCATCCCGTCGTCCTCGGCCGTCCGCGTGTCGATCAGGACGAGCGAGTACGGCCGGTCGTCGAGCGCCGCCGCGTCGAGCATGCGGATGACGTCGTTCGGGTCGGCGGCCGTGTCGCACGCCAGGTTCCAGGCGCTCAGCTGGTGGTCGAGGATCACCCGATGGGTCAGGTACTGGTCGGCGATGAGGACACGGGCCCCCCCGAAGTCGGGGCGGGGCCGGCGGTCTCCTTCGGCATCCTCGGCTTTCAGGGGGATGCTGAACCAGAACGTGCTGCCGACTCCGGGCTCGCTCTCGACGCCGATCTTCCCGCCCATCAGCTCGACGAGCTGGCGGCAGATCGCCAGGCCGAGCCCGGTCCCCCCGTACCGGCGGGTCGTCGAGTTGTCGGCTTGGGAGAACGCTTCGAAGATGCGCCCGAGCGCACCGGGCTCGACCCCGATGCCCGTGTCGGTGACCGCGAAGCGCACCCGTCGGCCGGCGCCGGGCCCGTCGAGCGCCTCGGCCGTGACCCGGACGACGATGTCGCCGGCCTCGGTGAACTTGATCGCGTTCGTCGCGAAGTTCGTGAGAACCTGCCGGACCCGGACGGAGTCGCCGTAGACCGCGTCGGGGAGATCCTCGTCGACCCAGGCGATCAGCTCGAGGCGCTTGTCGTGGGCGGCCGTGGCGAGCATCAACCAGACGTCGTCGACGATCTCGTGGAGCTCGAACCGGTGGCAGTCGAGCTCGAGCTTGCCGGCCTCGATCTTCGAGTAGTCGAGGACGTCGTTGACCACCGACATCAACGCCTCGCCCGACGCCTCGACCGCCTCGACGTATTCCCGCTGCTCCTCATCCAAGTCGGTGTTGAGCAAGAGCCCACCCATCCCGATCACCCCGTTGAGCGGGGTGCGGATCTCGTGGCTCATGTTGGCGAGAAACTCCGACTTCAGCCGTGAGGCCTCGATCGCCTTCTCGTGGGCGACCGCGAGCTTCGCCTCGGTCCGCTTGCGGTCGGTGATGTCCTGGCCGGTGCCTCTCATCGCCACCGGGAGGCCGGCCTCGTCGCTCAGCACCTCCCCGCGGACGTGGAGGGTTCGGACCTCGCCGTCCGGGCGGACGACCCCGTGCTCGAACTCGAACGGCGAAACGCCGCTGCGGGCCTTGGCCAACGCCTCGTCGATCTTGGCCCGGTCGTCCGGGCAGACCAACCCGACCAGCGCCTCCGGGGTCGGAACGAACTCCGCCGGGTCGAGGCCATAGATGCTGTACATCTGGCCGGACCACTCGACCCGGTCATCGGCCATCTTCCATCCCCAGCTGCCCATGCAGGCGATGTTCTGCGCCTCGGCCATCCTCGCGTTGACGCGGTTGAGCTCCTGGTTGGTGTCCGCCAGCCGGGCCCCGCCCCGCCAGAGGCCGCGCAGGAGCGCGACGCCGATCGCACCCGACCCGGCCAGCCCGGCCAGGAGCAGCCACTCCAACCACCTGCCGGAGTCGACCGAGGCGAACAGATCGCGGCTCGGGGTGGCGATCACCACGCGCCAGGCCGACGCCCCGACCGGCTCCGAGGCGAACTGGCGCCCGTCGCCGACTGGCCCGTCGGAGTGCCGGGCGAGGGCCGCCAGCAGGCGCGGGTCCCCGAGCCGGTTGCCCGGTCGGTCTCCCCGGGCGGAGCTCGCGATGATCGTCCCCCGCCCGTCGAGCAGGTACGCCCGACCCTGGCGGGTGCCCACCGCCTGGGCC